>JAEHDI010001262.1 GCA_016880505.1 Bryobacterales bacterium
GAACCCACGCCCAGCAGAATGTGGCCGACCTCGTGCGCTATGGCATGACCCAGGACCTGCCCAGCCGACGCCGTGGACGTGGTCTGGCGGGCAACGCATCTCTGCACCCGGGGGTACGAAATAGTTGCATAAACTGCCTCAGGGCCACTCAGCAACGCGACGCCGAGTGCCCCCTTTTCGACGTAGTCCAGCGTCGCGGGCACGATTCTCAGGATGATCGTACTGGCGGGACGCCCGTTGGCGGAGCCAAGCCAAACGACGCGGACGCCGGCGTCCGAGAGAATCCTCACCACCTCTTCCCTTGCGGTCGAGAGATCTTCCTCGGGGACACCGGCCATGTCGTGGACGAAGATCGGCAGGGGGCCGCCTTCCACCCGGCTATCCTGCTGCGCTCGGCCCGCCGCCACTCCAACCTGGGCTGCCATAACCACCGCCCAAATAATCGTTCCTTTGATTCCCATGTCTCCTCCCGTCCGCCCGGGAAGGCGGGAATCGACGTCGAAAACGACAAACCAGAGTTAAGCCACCTTGGTCCGGTGTTATACTGAGGCAGGCCAACCGAAAGGCCGCGGTCAGGCAGGAGAGGGGATGGCCGTGTCCGCGCCGGAAGTGACGCAATTGCTGGTCGCATGGGGCCAGGGGGACCAGGCGGCGCGGGATTCGCTTATCCCACTTGTCTATCAAGAGTTACGCCGTCTGGCTCACCGCTACATGACGGGTGAGCGGCCAGGGCACACCCTTCAGACCACGGCGCTGGTGAACGAAGCCTACCTTCGCCTGGTGGACTGCCGGCGGGTTCGCTGGCAGAACCGGGCACATTTCTTCGCGGTGTCCGCGAACCTGATGCGCCGCATCCTGGTGGATTTCGCCCGCTCCCGCCACTACCTGAAGCGCGGCGCCGGCGCGCACCCCGTGTCACTCGACGAAAATCTGGACCTGTCCCCTCAGAAAAGTGCCCGCCTTGTGGCGATCGACGAGGCCCTCGATGCGCTGGCCGCGTTCGATCCCCGGAAGAGCAAGGTGGTCGAGTTGAAGTTCTTCGGTGGTCTCACGGCCGACGAGATTGCCGAGGTGTTGCAGGTTTCCCCGCAGACGGTGCTTCGGGACTGGAAACTCGCCCGGTCCTGGCTGCTGCGCGAGATGAAACGGGCCTGAATGACGCCCGAGCGCTGGAAACGGATCGAGCAGATCTACCATTCGGCGCTGTCCCGCGAACAGAGCGAGCGGGCTTCCTATCTTGCCGCGGCTTGCGCCGGGGACGAGGAACTGCGCCGCGAGGTGGAGCGGATGCTCGGAAACGCGGGGCAATCCACCGGACCCGTGGACGGTCACGCTCTGGACGCTACCGCCCGCGATTGCGTCGGGGCGGTTGCGCCGGATCTGTCGGGGATGAAACTGGGCCGGTACCAGGTGATCGCCCGCCTTGGTGAGGGTGGGATGGGGGAAGTGTACCGGGCACGAGACACCCGGCTCGGGCGGGATGTGGCGTTGAAGGTGTTGCGGCCGGAGAGCGTGGCCGACGCCGAGCGCAAACGGCGATTCGAGCAGGAGGCGCGGGCTGCCTCGGCGCTGAACCATCCCGGTATCATTACGATCTACGACATCGACCAAGCCGAAGGCATCGACTTCATCGCGATGGAGTGCGTGCCGGGTCAGAAGCTCGGCGAGCGGATCGGCCGCAAGGGACTGCCGGTGGCTGAGGCGCTGAAGTACGCCATCCTGATGGCGGACGCACTGGCGGCGGCGCACGCCGCGGGCATCGTGCACCGTGACTTGAAGCCGGCCAACGTGATGGTCACCGACGAGGGGCGGGTGAAGATTCTCGACTTCGGCCTGGCGAAGCTGACCGAGCATGCACCGGCTGAGGACTTCGCAACGCGGACGGTCACGGGCACGATCATGGGCACCGTCGCCTACATGTCTCCCGAGCAAGCGCAGGGTAGGCACGTGGATGCGCGATCGGACATTTTCAGCTTTGGGGCGTTGCTGTACGAGATGCTGACAGGGAGCCGGGCATTTCAGAGGGACTCCGTGGCTGAGACGCTGGCGGCGATTCTCGACAAGGATCCACGGCCGGCGAGCGAGATTGCCCCCGCAGTTCCGAACGACCTGGACAAGCTGATCAGCCGCTGCCTGCGCAAGGACCCCGAGCGCCGGATCCAGCACATGGACGACGTAAAGCTGGCTTTGCTGGAGTTGAAGGAGGAATCCGAGCCCGGCGTCTCCGGTCGTGACGCGGGATCTATCAGGAAGGGACGCAAGCACATCTGGTGGGCCGCCGGTGTGCTAGGAGCCGTTGCCATCGCCGCCGGTATCTGGTTTGCCATTTCCTGGCACCAGTTGGTAGATGCTCCACTCAAAGCGGTCCCCTTCACCATGTATCAGGGCTGGGAGGCGGATCCGAGCTTCTCTCCCGAGGGTAGCCGGGTTGCTTTCTGCTGGAATGGGGTGGAGCAGGACAATTGGGATGTTTACGTTAAGCTGATCGGAGAAGGAGAACCTCAACGGCTCACCGACGATCCTGCCGATGACTTCAGCCCCGCCTGGTCACCTGATGGCCGCCAGATCGCTTTCTTGCGTCGCCAGAGGGACAACCTTGAACTGCTTTCGGTTCCCTCGGTCGGTGGTCTGGAGACCAAGCTGTTCGAGCTAAGTCTCGCGACTCCCGATCGTGATTATCCGAATCGCGAAGTTGCCTGGTCGCCCGATAGTAAGCACCTGGTGTTTTACGACAAACCTGCATC
>JAEHDI010001263.1 GCA_016880505.1 Bryobacterales bacterium
AAGGATGCGTCTCGGTGAAATCATGCGGACCGGCGTCAAAATCGCCGGTCCCAATGAGACGGCGGAGACCGCTTTCCAGCGGATGCGCCTCCAGAGGGTGCGCCATCTCGTGGTCGTCAACGGGACCGGCGAGATTGTTGGAGTACTGTCCGACCGGGATCTGGGGATCAAGAGCGGCCAGACGCTGCGGAGGAACCGCAGGGTCGCCGACCTGATGACCCAACGTCCGATCACAGTTTCGCCTGACACTACCGTCCGGCGGGCCGCGAATCTGCTACGAGGTCACAACATCGGTTGCGTACCCATCGTGGATGCCGGACGGCTTGTCGGGATCGTTACGACGAGCGATCTTCTGGATCTGATCGGTCGAGGCGTGGAACGGCCGGTCGTACGCGGCAAGCGGTGGACCTTGGCGCACCGCGCCCCCCGGCACTACCCCAGGGCAGCTGTACGGTGAACTGAGCCATCGTGCTGACTGTCTCGCGGTGATCGCACTTCAGGTCAAAAGTTCTGACGGGGATAGCGGCACTAATCGTACCAAAAGGTAAGGACCCTAGACCCGAACTCGTGCTCGTTCAAGGTGCACGGTTCCACTTGATGGAGGACTGATCATGGCCGTACATACGCTTTCGGAGTTGGGTGAGTCAGCCGATCGAAAGCTGGACAAACTCGCAGACACCTCCCGCGAAGCACTCGAGAAGATCAAAAAGAAGAGCATCGAGGATCTCTACCGCGACACCACGGGGTGGGTGCAGAACAACCCAGGCAAACTCTTGCTGGGCGCCGTGGCCTCTGGAGTCCTGGTCGGTTGGTTGCTAGGAAGAAGAAGGTGAAGCAGGACGTCCAAGCACGTACATCCCGAACCGGTAAATGGTTCGAAGTAGGGGCAGGTAACCCCTGACCCGGAGTCGTCGGGGATCAAGATGATGGAGCCCCGATCGCCAAGCGCGGTCGGGGCTCTCTTAATCTGGACGACACGTGAGTTTATGGTTCGCCAAAACTCCTCAAGCACGAGCCCCAAAACTGTTTCACCGTGCCCCTTGCCCAGTCCCAGGATCAGAGGATAGAGGGAGGGCCTCGATCGATTCGCTGACTAAATACCGATTGTTCCGCTGTGCAAAGCGGATCGCCTGACTCAACTGGCTGCGCTACACGATGCGCCGGAAGAAATGGTGCAGAAGGGTGACGCCCCCGAACTACGTGAGGCCGACCCCATCGAGCGAAACGCGCAGACTGCGTGGACCACGGCGCACGAATGAGAACGCCACTGGGTACTCGTGCACGACCCGAATGCGAAGGAACTGCTCGCGAAAGACGCCCGATTCAGGTTAATTGGTCGGCGGAGTCGTGGCGGTGGGCGACTGATCAGCCGGTGCAGGCTCTTCGCCTGGGAGCCCATTCTGCTCTTCCACCTGCCAGCCGCCTCCCAGGGCGCGATACAGGGACACGACCGCCAGGAACTGGTCGCGCTTCGATTGGGCCAGGAGATTTTCCGCGGGATAGAGCTGCTGCTCTGCCTCCAGCACCTCGAAATAGGACGACAATCCCGACATGTAACGGAGGTTGGCGAGCCGCACCGCCTCCTGCAAGGCGGTCACCCCGAGGGTGCGCTGCTCGACCGTAGTCTCGAGCTTCATCCGGTCGGTGAGGGAAGTGGACAC
>JAEHDI010001264.1 GCA_016880505.1 Bryobacterales bacterium
ACGCCACCGAGCGGACGGTGGGCAGTTCGACGCTGGCGGTGAACGGCGTCTTCGAATTCCGCGACGGGACGACGCCGATCCGGCTGAACAACTCATTCTCGGGCGAGTTTAGCGTACCGCAACAGGTGTCTCTGGCGACGTCGATTCCGCTCGCCTATGCGCTCCAGAGCGGCTTCGACTCGCTTCAGCTCAAGAACGTGAAGCTCGAGATCGAATCGTTCGATGAGAAGAAGCAGGCGCAGATCGAACAGGTGTGGACATCCCGCCAGGAAGTGCGCGCGGGCGACGCGGTCGAATTGACGGTGGTCCTCGCGTCGCCGAACGGCGGGGAGGTGAAGCGGAAAGTGACATACGAGGTTCCGGTCGGGGCTCCCGCTGGGCCGCTTTACTTTACCGTGGCCGATGGGACAACGACAAACCTCACCGAGATCCGCCAATTCGTGGGCGCGCAGCCCCGATCGCCGTCGCAACTGGTGTCGTTGGTCAACTCGCTCCGCGGCAACACAAAGGCGTATGTGCGCGTCTGGCGCGCCGATGCCAACTACGACGTGCAGGGACACGACTTTCCGTCGCCGCCGCCGTCGCTCGAGCAGGTGCTGGTGCAGACGCAGGCGGCAGTCGGAGGGGGCTTTCCCGGGCGGAACTCCAAGGTCGCGGAGCTGGAGATCGACGTGGGCGGAGTGGTCGTGACAGGATCGAAAACCGTTCAGGTGGACATCAAAGGATGAGATACGGCCTGCCGTTGTTCTTGCTTGCTCTCATGGCCGCGCGCGGGAATGCCGCGGGCACGGCCACGTGGGAGATGGGCAGCTACCAGGATTTCCTGCGCGGCCAGTTCACCGGTGTTTCGTTGAGCCGCGATGGACGGCTGATGCTGGCCCCGAAAACGGAGACGCTGTTCTCTTCGGACCAGCCGGTGATCTGGAGCGTGGCGCAGGCCCCGGACGGCACGCTGTACGCGGCTACGGGTCATCGCGGCCGGGTTTTCAAGGTCGACAAGTCCGGCAAGAGCGAAGTGGTCTGGACGGCCGACCAGCCCGAAGTGTTCGCGGTCGCCCTTGACACGAAGGGCGCGCTGTACGCCGCTTCATCGCCGAAGGGGACGATCTATCGCATCGAAAGCGGGAAGGCTGTCGAGTTCTTTTCGCCGGTCTCGGTGTACATCTGGTCGCTCGTGTTCGCGAAGGACGGGACGCTGTTCGTGGGAACGGGCGACGAAGGCAAGGTTTTTCGCGTGGATCGCTCCGGAAAGGGCGAGATCTATTACGAGACCGGTCAGACGCACGTCACGTCGCTGGCACTGGACACGCAGGGACGGCTGCTGGCCGGCACGGAGCCGAACGGCATCCTCTACCGCATCGAGGCGAAGGGCAAGGCGTTCGTGCTATACGACGCGGACCTTCCAGAAATCAGGGCCATCACGGCCTCTTCCGACGGGGTGATCTACGCCGCTGCGCAGGGCGGGGCGAGCACTCGCAGGGGTATCGCGGCGACGCAGACGGCGCCGGGGGGAACGGGCAAGCCGGTCGTGAGCGCGGCGACGACGACCATCACCGTCACCGATGAAGCGCAGGGCGGGGTCGAGATCAAGCCGAAGCCGGAAGCGGCCAAGCCGGTACACTCGGCGACTCCGCAGGTGACTACTCAGTTCAGCCCGATTGTGGACGTAAGCGGCATCGAGAAGTCGGCGCTCTACAAGATCTGGCCCGACAATACGGTCGAGACGCTCTGGAGCTCGAAGGACGAGAACGTGTACGACGTTTTGCCTTCGGGAGGGCAGATCGTTTTCTCCACCGACGGGAAAGGCCGCATCTACCGGCTCGGCGCCGATCGCAAGGTGACCCTGCTGGTCCAGACGAACGAGAGCGAAGCGACCCGCCTGGTGCAGGGCGCGGGCGGATTGCTGGCGGCAACGGGCAACCTCGGCAAGATCTTCCGGCTGAGTGACGCTACCGAAGCAAGCGGCGTGTATGAGGCGCCCGTGCACGATGCGGGGACTGTAGCCCGGTGGGGAAAACTGAGCTGGCGGACGGAGACGGCAGGCGGCTCCCGAGTGACATTCCGGACGCGCTCCGGGAACTCGGCGCGGCCGGACAGGACGTGGAGCGACTGGTCGGATCCCCTCAACGACCCCGCCGGCAGCCAGGTTACCAGCCCCAACGCACGGTATCTCCAATGGAAGGCGGAGTTTGCCGCAGGCGGTGGACAATCGCCGCTGCTCGACAGCGTGACAGCGGCCTACCTGCCGCAGAATACTCCGCCGACTGTGAAGAGCATCAGCGTTACAGTGCAGGCGTCAGGCGCCGGGACCGCTGCCGCCAAACCGGCGGCCACCCAGTCCCCGGGTGCGTCATACAGCATCACGGTGACCGATACGGGCGAGGTGGGACCGTCCACGTCGGCCGGCACGCCGACGCAGACACTGGGGCGCACGGCAGCACATCAAATGCAGATCACCTGGCAGGCCGAGGACCCGGACGGAGACAGACTGGTCTATGCGCTCTATTTCCGGGGAGAGGACGAACGGGAGTGGAAGCTGGTGAAAGCGGACCTCCAGGAGAGCACGTTTACGCTCGACGGGGACGTGCTTGCCGACGGCCGGTACTTTTTCCGTGTGACCGCCTCCGATCAACCCTCGAACCCTCGATCGACCGCTAGGGAAGCCGAACTGATAAGCGCTCCGGTGCTGATCGACAACACCCCGCCGCGCGTCACGGCGGGTGAGCCGACGCGGGAGGGAACAAGGGTGGAGATCGAACTCGAGGCCGTTGATGCTGTCAGCGCGCTTCGGCGGGCTGAGTATTCCGTGGATGCGGGACGGTGGACGCCGCTCGAGGCCGCCGACGGGATCATCGATTCCGCGAGCGAGCGCTTCGTGCTTCGGCTGGAGAATGTGTCACCCGGCGAGCACCTGGTCGTCGTCCGCGTATACGATGCCGCGGACAACGCCGGGCTCACCAAGGTTGTGCTGCGGTAGGTTCGAGCGCGCGGGTGAAGCGATTCAAGTTCCAGGCGCGCCGATGATCGTCGTCGCAGAAGCGATTATCGACGAGCCGGCGTAACAAACCGATCCGATTGCCGCAATGCTGGCACACTGTGATGTGTTTCTCGTGCCTCTCCGTGTACACCTGGGGTGTCTCGCAAGTGATCGTAAGAGCCGTCATCATGATCCTCCCGGGTGTGAGCTCCAGCGGAGACCATTTCGAGCAAGTATTTCGCCAGACTCCAATTGTCCGCCAACTGAATGATAATAGGCTAGTTATTGAGAGCAGCTCGAGGAGGCCGCGCCGAGATCCGGAAATAATTCCCGGAAATTACTTCCAGCCGGGCAACGAAACGGTAGTACGGTAGTTGGATTCGTTGTAGTGCGGGCTGCGCACCGGGGCGTAGATTCGCTTACCGGTGAATGGC
>JAEHDI010001265.1 GCA_016880505.1 Bryobacterales bacterium
GACAAGGCGCTCTAAACGATCGGTTTCCCTCTGGGCAGTGTGCTGGTATTCGCGGATGGTCGCTTTGTCGAGCACGTGCCCACCGGTGATTCGCTCCAGCAGAAGACGAATGCCCGCGATGGGACTCTTGAACTCGTGGGTCACGCTGGCGGCGAACTCAGCCTGCAGCCTGGCCAGTTCCAGCTCGCGCTTCACAATGCGGATCGTCGCTGCTAATCCAAATGCCAGCGTCATCAGCAGAAGCGCCAGAAAGGCATACCAAAGAAACTGGCGTCTTTCGTTGCCTGGTGCGTATTCGCCGGCATGGAACTCCCACCCAGATACAACTCGGAGCGGAAAGGAGGCTTTCCCCTTGAGGGCTGTGGCATCGCCCCACAAGAGGTGCCCGGAGGAGTCCGCCACAGCGAACGGGTAGGGCACGGTCTTGTGGATGTGGCCCAGCCCGGTCTGCAAGAAGCCGGTCAACCGCTGGCCGGAAAGTGCTACTCCGGCCCACCCCCTTGTGACCAGAAGGAATTGCGCATCCCCGTCCCCTTCCGTCCAATGTAGCGACCTCCCATCGTGTGCGGGCGGGCGGGCCACGCCCTCGCGGCCGAAGGGAGCCACTTGGCGCACGATGCGCTCGCTGGCGGCCATCTCCGCCAGTCGCGCGTCGTCCCCTGGAGCAGCACCCCCGATGGCTGCGATGGCGGTTCGCACTTCGGCATCGTAGAGCCTTCTCTGCTGATAGCTGAGCCACCAGCGCCCGGCGCGCAACTGCGCCAGCACATCCGCGAGGAATGGGCCGCAAGCCGCGGCATCCCCCAGGGGCAGCCGGGCTACATAGCCTGTGGCGAGGAGCATCACCGGCACACCCTCCGGGGAAAGCGAATCCTGGCCGCCGGGCGCCAGTTCCTTGATCCAGTCGAGAAAACCGTGTGGTTGCTGGCGAACCCGGAGCCGCGCCAGCGCGAGTCCCGCCCAAGCCCCCAGTTGGGGATTTTTGCCGATGCGCTGATAGATCGCCGTGGCGCGCGGACACTCCGCCCGCGCCTCGGCGGCCAAAGCCTCGTCCACGGAGGCCGCCAGCGCTGGCGGAACGGCAACGCGGGCCTCGGGTGGCTCATTGCCGGTCTCCGCGAAGTAGACTCGATCTCGGCGAAAAATCAGCACGCCTTGGTCATCCAGAGAGAACAACGGTGCGCCGGCCGCTGGGTCCGGATCCTGCCGGAGCAGGCTTTCTTGGATGCGGGACAGCGCCGCCGACAGGGTGGTATCCGCCAGCAACGCGGTCTGGCGCTGTTGGGACTCGATCCCTTGCCGCTGCTCGACCCGTTCCAGATCGATGGTCCGTACCCCGAGAATCGCCAGCACCAGTGCCGGCGCCGCGATGCACACGGCGAACGCCCACCACCACCGCGTACCCGTCTTCGGAAGCCTCATCGCCCGGCGCCTTTGTCGGCCACGTTTCACACGCCAACTACTTTCTTCTGCGAAACTCAATACGAGCCGCCACGGTAGATGGAGCGATGGCCGCCCGGAAAGTCCGGTTCCGCGACACAAATTAGCTGGCTTCTATGAAGTGTACCTAACTTGCCGACCCGTGGAGTGTCAAATTACCGTCAAGTTTCGTAAGTTTTCAGGATAGACTGCGCAACCATGAGTTTCTGACCCGGCACGCCAAAGAAGTTGGTCCGCCGAACTTCGAGGTTCGCCTCTAGTTCCGAATGCCTGCCCTCGCAAGAACAACATGAAATCTTGACCGAACTCTGACGATTCTCGAGCAGGGACCGGCTACACTGGGCTGTCTTCCCAAGAAGGAGGGGCGATGCAAAGCATTCTGTGGAGTCTGCTTCCATCCGGGGCTCTGACGCGGTCGCTGGTCCCGGCGGTATTCACCCTGATCGTACTCTGCCCAGTGGCTGGTGTCACTTCTGGAATGTCCGCTGCTTCCCACGGCCTCGGTTCCTGGACGTTTGCCCCGATTGATGTCCCTGGCGCAAGTCTGACCTATGTTAGAGACGTGAATCAGGCAGGCCAGATCGTGGGACATTATGAAAAACAAGGACCGCCGTTCGTCCACAGGGGGTACCTTCTCAGCCGCGGTGTCTTCACCTCGATTGATGTCGGCGACTTTGACGATGCCCGCGGAATCAACCTGCAAGGCGACATAGTGGGCGACTTCTACAACGCCGCTGACGGCTACGTTCCGCATGGCTTCCTGTTAAGGAACGGCGGTGTCAGGCAGATCGACTACCCGGGAGCGGACGTCACCTTTGCGGAAGCAGTCAACGCTGCTGGCGATGTTGTCGGGTATTACGCAATGGGAGGTATCGAACACGGATTTCTCCTGCACACCGGTGTGTACTCCACGATTGACTACCCGGGGGCGCTCCTGACGAACGCGCGCGGGATGAACACCCAAGGCGAGATTGTAGGTCTCTACCAGATTGTCGACCCGGACGGCAAGGAACGCTTCCATGGTTTCTTGCGGGGAACCGACGGTACATTTGCCACAATCAACGGCCCGGATGTACTCGGCGGCAATGCCAACGGAATCAATTTGCGGGGCCAGATCGTGGGCGAGTATTCGGTTCCCGGAGTTCCAGGAATTTTCGGGTTCCTCCTGAGCGGCGGTCAATACATGTCGATCAGCTATCCCGGCGCGACCCTGACCCGGCCTTGGAAGATCGCCCCGGACGGGCAACACATCGTGGGATTCTACAACGATCAACATGGTTTCCTGCTCAGTCGTAAGCCATGACGGCCGGTGACAGGGACGACCATCGCTGAGCACCCCGTTGTATCCGTGAAGCAAGGTGCCGCGAGCACCCTACCGTACCGGCTCAGCATGGATCCCACTACAAGCTATAGGCCAGGCCACAGGCCGCGAGCCAACTACCAGTCCAGCCGCGCGCCCACTTGGCCCCCGCGGTTGCCCGAGTTCTCCTGGCCTTGCACCGAAGTGGTCTTGCCGAAGCTCCCGGGACGGTCGACCCATTGCCCGGGCGCCGCGAAATTCGGGTGGTTGGGCAGGTTGGTGAACGTAGCCTCGACGCGCAAGCGCAGTCTCTCGGTGACGGAAAAGCTCTTAAAGAGCCCGCCGGCCACAGCGATCGTGCCCGGCCCGCGCAGAGTCCCCACACCGGCATTTCCGAACCTCCCAGCGCCCTGTGGAGTGGGAGTGAAGGCCGTTATGTCCCACCACTGGTCGGGCGTCGGGTTGGCAAGATTGCCGTCTGCGATCCGGTCCGGCCTCGCAATGAAATTGCGGACCATATCGGTATTGGATTGATCGAGCCGCGCGCTGATCAGCGGGGTCAGGAACGGCCCGCTTTGGACAAGCGTAATCGTGCTTAAGTCCCATCCGCCCAGGATGGCGTTCGCCAGCGGGTTCATACGTTTGGCGAATGCGCGCCCTTTGCCCACGGGCAACTGCCAGATTCCCGTGAATAGGAACCGGTGCCGGCGCGATCCGGCTAGGTCGCCGCGGTCCAGCCGCGTGTTGAACCGGTCGGTGATCGGCCTCTGGAACGCCTCGATCGGAAACGCCTGGGCGGCGAGGCCGCCGAACATGCTTCCAGCGTTGCCGATGTTCTTGGACAGCACGTAACTGGTTTGAACGAACAGCCCTCGGCTGAGACGGTGACTGGCTTCCGCCTGCAATCCGTTGTAACTGGCAAATCCGAGGTTTTCATAGGAACTCACCTGGTTCCACGCAGGGTAGGGCCTGCGGCTGGCCGAAAAAGGAACCGTGCTTACGTGCTGCTGATTGAGGTCCATCAGGAGGGTCAAGCCCACCGATTGCACCCCGACATAACTCACGCGCACCGTCGTGTCCCTGGGCAGCTCACGCTCGATCGTGAAGCTCCATTGATAGGTCCGCGGATCCTTGTAGCCGGGATCGATAGCGACCGAGAAGTTCTGGTTGCCCACGTCGGGAAGCGCCAGTGGTCCGCCGGAAACCTGCGGCAGCACGTAAAGAGGCCGCGTCCCAGGGTCCTGAAAGTTGGTGTAGGTGCGCACGTCCGATGTGTGTACGCCGGTCACCCCCCACGCCGTCCATCCATTGACCGCCTGCGTAAAAATGCCGAAGCCCGAGCGCACGACCGTCTTCTTGTTCGAGAACGGCCGCCAGGCGAAACCCACGCGCGGCGCCCAGTTCCCGTAATAGGTTCGCCGCAGTCCCGGTCCCAGACCGGCCTGGCTGGCCGTCACAATCTTGGTGCAGGGAATCGCGGTGGTGGTCCCGGGGCAAGCATTGATCGCCGCCAGAAAGCGCGGCGCCGCCGGGAGCGTATGGTCGGGCACAATGACATCCCCGGTGGTCCGGTCAAAATTCGTGATGTTTCCGGCATCCTCGGTCATAGGCGGATGCAGTGACCACCGCAGGCCGAAGCTCACCGTAAGATGGTCGTTGACGCGCCATTCGTCCTGGCCGTACAGGTGCGTGTGAGTGGCGCGCTCGTTGAGGTTCGGGCCGACGATTCCATAGTTGTCTTCTGTGGGTAACCCGAGCAGGAGGTCGGCAAAAGCGTTGCGGCTGAACGCCCCCTGATTGAAGAAGAACGCGCCGAACTCGCCGTTCTCGCCGAACGACAATCTGCTTTGGTACCCAATCCGCCTTACATCGACGCCGAATTTCATCGTATGCCGCCCGCGGATCCAACTCAGGCTGTCGGTGTACTGCCAGTTTCTCGATTCAAAGGGTGCACTCCTGCCGTGCCCGATCCCGGCAAAGTCCGTCCCATCGGCAAACCAGAACGCTGGAAAGCCGCCCATGCCGCGCGAATTGCTCAAATCCAGCCCTTGCAGGCCTAGGGTCGCGACTGCGTCAGTACCTAAGATCGGGAAGTCCTCGCGGTTGAAAGCCAGACCCACGCCGAAGCGGAATTCGTTGAACAGGTTGGGACGAATGGAATAGTTGTGGGAAACCACCAGGTTCCGGTCGAACTCGCCCCAATGGCTCCTGGGCAACAGGTCGTTGCTCCAAAGCGTCGAAATCTTCTTCCAACTCCAGCGGCCGAAGATCTGCTGGCGCGAACTCAGGACGTGATCGATGCGTACGTCGTAACCATCGGTATCGTTGAAAGTAGGGACCAGCCGCCGGTAGTTGTTGTAGGTCGTGCCACTGGTGTCATAGTTGGGCAGCGGGTAGTATTTCTCCAGCAGCGTTTTAGCGACGGGATTGATCCGCCCCTTGGGGACGGCGTTGCCGGGAAACGGAGCGCCGGAGAGCGGATCCACGGCCGGGCTGCCTGGCACGCCATCCAGGCCTCCGGCTTGCATCGCGGCCGTCGGCACCGAGAGCTGTTCCAGGTACGAGTGCGGCTGTCGGTTGGCCTCGTAATCGACGAAGAAGAAAGTCCGGTTGCGTCCCCGGTAAACCTTAGGCAGATCGAGGGGACCGCTGAGGCTGGCGCCGAACGTGTTGAAGACCTTCGCCTGTTTTTCGGGCGAGCCGTAAATGGTGGCATCCAGGGCGGCATTCTGGTGATACCACAGCGCGCTGCCGTGCATGCGATTGGCCCCGCCGCGGGTGACGACCGTCACATCGCCCATCTGCCCGAACTCTGCATTGTTGCTCACCGACGTCACTTTGAATTCGCTCAGACTCTCGGTGGAGGGGTACATGTTGCCGTTGGGTCCCGACCAGGAACTGTGGGTCGAGATCCCGTCCGTTGTGTACTCGATTTGAGCCGGCAGCCCGCCGCCGAGAGAGACCCCGCCGTAGGCGTCGTGCTGGACACCGGGCACAATGATGGTGGCGATCAGAGGGCTGGTGGTGACGCCGCGGTAGTTGAGCGGCAATTCGGTGATCTGCTCGAAAGTCTTCGTATCCGAGATCGTCGGGTTTTCGGTGTTGACCCGCGGGACCGCGCCGGCTATCTGGACCGTCTGCTCGAGCGGGGCAATCTGGAGTCTGAAATCGGCGCGAATGGTTTGCCGCGCCTCCAGCCGCGCTTCCGCCACCTTCGCCGTCGCGAAGCCCACCTTGGCGGCCGTGATTTCGTAGCGCCCCGGCTTCAGGTTCACGATCTCGTACAGCCCGTCGCCGTCCGACTTCGCGGACTGGGACGTGTTCCTATCGATCTCCCGGGCGGCGATCGCGGCCGCCGGAACCGCCGCCCCGGACGGATCTCTTATGGTGCCGACGACCGTCCCGAAGGTGGATTGAGCGCGCAGCCCCGGCGTTCCCACAAAGTGCCACACTAACAGCACAAAGGCAAGAAGCCAGGGCAGAATAGGCATTGTATTCCAGTCAGGGTGATCCTAACACTCTTGTCCACACACTTTTGTCAAGTTTCTGTTAAGTTTCGTTTCCCGGCGGAAACAGCGCCAAA
>JAEHDI010001266.1 GCA_016880505.1 Bryobacterales bacterium
AACGGAGGACGGACGCACACAGAGAGTCACCAGCGTGATTCCCAGGAAAAGCGCGGAAACGAATCTCATTCGGGACGGTTTCATCGGAACTGTACCGCCGCTGTTCGTTCTTCTGTCACTCCTCGCCGGCCAGCGGATCCTCTTGAGCGGGCGGGTGGTGCCTACCCAGCATCGACCCTACCCGCCTAAACCGTATTATGCACCAAAGTAGACGAAGTTCAACCGCGACCCGGTGTAAAACTCTTCGGCGGGGTCCCGCGGGCGGCGGCTGTGCTCCGGTGCGTAGTCCGCATTAGCCGCTTATGCTACAGTGCAAGGAAGTATGGCATCCCGAAGCGTCAACAAGGTGATTCTCGTCGGAAACCTCGGCAAAGACGCCGAGACCCGGTTCACACCCAGCGGCGCCGCCCGCACCACGTTCTCCATTGCCACCAGCCGCCGGTGGAAGGATCAGCAGACCGGGGAGTGGAAGGAAGAGACTGACTGGCACAACGTCGTCGTCTGGCGGCAGGAGAACCTCGCCAACTACCTGACCAAGGGCAAGCAGATCTACGTGGAAGGGCGGCTCCAGACACGGAGCTACGAGGACAAGGACGGCCGGAAGGTCTATACGACCGAGGTCGTCGCCGAAGACGTGATCCTGCTTGGGGGCCGCGGCGAGGCATCACCCACCGCCGACGAACACTCTCAGGTGGTCTCGATGCCGAGGAGTCCCGCCCGCTCGCAACCCGCTCCGGCACAACAACAAGAGGAACCAGCTTCCGGCTACAGCGCTACCGACGACGACGTTCCGTTCTGACCCGGCTATTTGGGAAGGTGTCCAGTTTCCTCTGGATTCCTGTCTCTTTCCTGGCTCCTGATTCAATCGATGCCCAAGTCGTCGACGATGAGGGCTTCCGGTCTAATCTTCTCGCGGTCAACGGCGGTCTGCATGACGATTACCCGGCAGAGAGCCTCCCAGACCTCCTTCTTGTTCCAACTGCCGACCTCGTCGACCAGTCGGGCATGGTTGATGGCAAGCACATCTTTGGCCAGATCGCCGACTGTTGCATCGTGGTTTGGAAACGCGACGGCAAGGGGCGGCGACAGCTTTACCAGGAAACCGCCGACGATGAGCCCGAGGAGGAACAACAGTGCGATCCAACGGTAGTCGACTCCGCGGTAGAGCCCCGGGGCCGCAGCCAGCGCGACCCCTAACGTGAGAAGACTGAACTGTATCCAGCCCGGATGCTGAAGATCTGGCAACTTCAGTTTCATGGCCTCCTGAATGTGTCGCCACTTCTCACGGCGGTGATTCCTAGGCAGTATTACCTCAAGCGGCGTCGAAGGCCTGATTTGGCGCCGATCTATTCCTAACGTATCCATGATCCCCCGCCGGGTTCGATAGAACGCTGCGCTTGTCAGGCAGCGGTTCGAGTCTTGCCCTTGTAGTTTGGCGATGACAAGGTTATGGAGGTCACCAACGGTATACACGCCGCTAGCCTCTTCATCTGCGATGTGAATCTGGAACGTATCTTCGACCGCGATGAACAGTTCAACGATGTCCAGGCCCATATGAATCCTCGCTACCAGTGATTCTAATTCTCGTCAGCTGGCGAAGTCCCTTAAAGCCCTTCTGAGAGACGCCGGAGGCCGCCGGCGTCACCCCAGGATGTCGAGTGCGCCCTGGAGTTCACTGCGGGCGTGGGTGTCGCCCTTGCGCTCCGCGGCCTCGATCCCCTGCTGGTAGATCTCCCGGGCTTCGTCAGTACGGCCCAGCTTTTCCAGTGCCTGGCCGCAGTGGAACCATGCGTAGCAGTAGCCGGGGTCGAAGGCGACGAGATCCCGGAATTCGCCGACAGCCTCCTCGAAGTCGCCGGCTTTGACGTACTCCATGGCAAGGCCGTAGCGGGCGAAGCTGTCTTTCGGGCTGGCGGCGACCATCCGTTTCAGAATCTCGATGCGGTCTTCGGGCATAGGGTTCCGATCCCCATGATAAGATACCGGCGATGCAAGCACGGCCCGTCAGAGAATCGATCTCCGAATACTCCGAGTTCGCTCTGCCGAACGACACGAACGCTCTCGGGACCATGCTCGGCGGCAGGGTGATGCACCTCGTGGACCTGGCCGGCGGATTGGCGGCGATGCGGCATGCCCGGCGCCCGGTAGTGACGGCCTCGATCGATCACATGAACTTCCTTCATCCGGTTCACGTCGGGCAGCTTGTCGTTCTGCGCTCTTCGGTGAACCGGGTGTTTCGTACCTCGATGGAAGTCGGGGTAACCGTCATGGTAGAGGACATGACGACCGGCGAGCGGAAGCACACCTCCTCGGCGTACCTCACGTTCGTCGCTCTGGGTGAAAAAGGCGAACCAGTGGAGATTCCACCGGTCATCCCGGAAACGCGCGATGAAAAACGCCGTTACGAAGAGGCG
The DNA here is from genome assembly GCA_016880505.1 of Bryobacterales bacterium. GTDB lineage: Bacteria > Acidobacteriota > Terriglobia > Bryobacterales > Bryobacteraceae > JAEHDI01. Next base: position 2,415 of record JAEHDI010001266.1, read on the forward strand.
GGCCAGCGACGAGAATACCGGCTCCAGTTGCGGAGACGCGCGAAGAACTGAGAGCGCAGCCTATCAGGCCTCGGTCGCCTTGTACATGTACTTGATGCTGGGTTTGTAGATCAACAGGTTCGGGCCGTCCTCACGGTTTACCTTGAGGCAGCAGCGGTCGTACCACTCGATGATGCCGTGGACCGTTTCGCCGTCTTTGAGCACCACAACCATTGGGGTCTTGGACTGCATCTGCTTCAGGTAATAGAAGCTTTCCGCGTGGGTCTGGTCGGGCGGGATCGTCTTCTTCTGGGTCTGGTTTCGGCGGGAGGCCGCCTGCTCCTTGGCGTTGTTCAGGCTGGGGCGGATCAGTCTCCGGTTGGCGGTTTCCACGGCATAACTCCTTATGTATAAATGCGTTTTGACACCGGTTGCGCTCGCAGAACTATGCGGCGAGACGGTAGTCGGAAGTATCAAAGCGCCTACGTTTCCCTATTGATAACACATACCCCCTGAATGAGCAAGCGTTTGCAGGGGCGGTCCGGGGGCGTCAGACAGCCGGCCGGAGATCAAGGATGAGGGCGTCGAGGGCAATGGATTTCTGGATGTTGCGGCGCAGAAGGCGGACCAGTTCGTCCACCTTGCCGGTGGCGGCGCGAATCCAGTCGAAATTGACCCGTGAGGCCAGTCGTTCGAGACGCGCGCGGAGATCACCATTGCGGATGGCCCCCGCCGACTGTTGCACCGCTAGCAGATCTGCCAGCAGGCCGTAGAGAACTTTCAGGTAGTCCTCGAGTTTCTCCTGCCGTGACATGCTGATCTTGTCGGAGTAGGTAAGCCATGCGCTGAACGGGGACACTCCGCTGGCCACTTCAAGAAGCGCGACCATCGCCTCACGGCGGGCGTCGTATTCCTCTAGATCGATGGAGAGAGCAAGGCCGGGACTACCGCCGGCCAAGGATACGCGGCGCTCGACGTCACTCACGCCGCGGACGGCCAGGAACGTACGGATCTCGGAATCGCTCAGCCGGGAAAGATACAGCGGCACCGCGCGCGACCTGATGGTCGGCAGGAGATCGTAGGCGTTTTCCGCAGTCAGGAACAGGATCAGGTGGTCCGGTGGCTCTTCCAGAGTTTTGAGCAGCGAGTTCGCGGCCTGTTCGTTCGCCCGGTCGATCTGATCGATGAGGAAGATTCTCCAGCGGCCATGCAGCGGCAGAAACTGAGCACGT
>JAEHDI010001267.1 GCA_016880505.1 Bryobacterales bacterium
CGGCTTTCGGGCGAGGAGGGTGGCGAGAAAGTGCCCCTGGTGTGGCGCGAGCGGTTCGGAAACGGTGTCAAAAAACGCTATTTTGGCGCACTTTTGGGCGGTTTTTTGACCATTTTTGGCGCCAGAATGGCGGGGGGCTGTACGAGCGGGCACGGAATCAGCGGTTCGCTCCAGCTTGCGGTATCCGGCTGGACATTTTTCCTGTCGTTGTTCGTCTCCGGCGTGGTGACCGCCCTCGTTCTGTATGGAAAAGGAGACTGCGATGTTTGAGCCGGCGCCCCGGCTGCTGCTCGGCCTCCTGACCGGGTTTCTTTTCGGCTTCTTCCTCCAAAAAGCGCGGGTCACGAAATTCGACGTGATCGTTAACCAGTTTCGGCTTAAGGACTTCACCGTCCTGAAGGTGATGCTGACTGCTATCGTCACCGGCGGCGTCGGAGTTTATCTCCTTCGGTTTGAAGGACTTGCAAACTTGCACGTGAAGCCGGCGCAAATGGTCGGCGTCGTCCTCGGAGGCCTCATTTTCGGGGTAGGGATGGCGGTGCTCGGCTACTGCCCGGGAACGGGGCTGGCTGCCGCCGCCGAAGGCAGCCGGCACGCGCGCTGGGGGGTTCTCGGAATGCTGCTCGGCGGGGCGGTCTTTGCCGAAACGTACGCGTTTTTGAGCGGAAATGTGCTCAAATGGGCCGATTTCGGCAAGATTACGCTGCCGGATGTGACCGGCGTCCCCGCGTGGGTGTGGCTCGCCGGGCTGGCGTTGGTTGCGGCGGCGGTCTTCGCGCTGATCGAGCGGTTCGAGCGACGGGGTTCCCGCGCCGCGCGGGAGAAACGCAGGCGGCTGGCGGTGAATGCGCGGAGCCGGCTGACGGAAGCGACGGTCGCGGACGCGCATGAAGACACGTTATTCTATTCCTACACGGTGCGTGGCGTGCAATACTCGACGTCCCAAGACGTGACGGACCTTCACGATTATCTGCCGGGCGAACCCGGGATGCTTGTCGGTCCGGCGACGGTGAAGTACGTCCCGGAGAACCCGGCGAATTCGATTCTCGTGTGCGAGGAGTGGTCCGGGCTGCGGCGGTACGATGCCGATCGTTCTCATACAACCACTGAAAGGAGCTAAAGGAGAAGAGATGAAGAAAACACGGGGAAACTGGAAACTGATGGCCGCGGGTTTCGTGGCGCTTGCGATGTTCGGCGCGGGCTTCCTGGCGGGCGCGAACACATTCAACAAGCCGTCGACGGTCCTGCATCTGGTGACCGTGAAGTGGACGGCGGATTCGAACCCCGAGCAGCGGAAAGCCGCCATCGACGGTATCGAGAAAATGGCGTCCGAGGTTCCGGGGATCAAGAACATCTGGCTGAAGCCGGTCCGTGTGCAGCCGCGGGATTACAACGCGGTGTTCGCGATCGAGTTTGAGAATCAGGCAGCGGCCGACCGCTACGCCAAGCACCCGGCGCACGAGGCCTGGTACAAGGTGTACGAGCCGGTCCGCGAAGAAAGCCGCAGCCAGCAGGTCACCAACTGAGGAAATCGGGATAGGCGCCGTACCCTTCGGGGGCCGGCGCCTTTGTTACGACTTCAGACCGCCGTGACGTTCTCGGCTTGCAGGCCCTTGGGTCCCTGCTTGACCTCGAACTCGACTTCCACGCCGTTGTCGAGGGCGCGGTATCCGTCCATCTGGATCGAGCTATGGTGTACGAACACGTCCTCGCCGCTGGAGCGCTGGATGAAACCATAGCCCTTGGCGGCGTTGAACCATTTCACAGTGCCTTTTTCCTTCACTTCTGAACTCTCCTGAACAAATGGTGGCTCGCGAAATGATCGCGAACGGCGGCGCGAATCGAGGGACCCTTCAAGACAAGAAAAGCTACGAGATCCCCTCGTAGCTCAGCCCTACTTCCGACCACCGCGAGACCGCATCGGATACCACACTGCATTGAACTGCCTTGAAATTGTCTCAGAACACTGAGTTTAGGTCAAGGGTTGGTTTGCGGCTGTGCGGGAGGCGGGCGGGAGACGGCCAGCGGGGCGAGGCCAGTTCCATCACGACGACGTAGGCGAACAGCGAAGCCTGATGGAGATACTCGAAATCGATCCGCTCCGGCGTGTCTCCCGCCGAGTGGTACTCCGGGAAGCCGCCGCCGCTGACCAGCAACGACGGGATTCCCCGGCCGTAGAAGCTGAAATTGTCGGACGAGCGGAACACGGGCATTCTC
>JAEHDI010001268.1 GCA_016880505.1 Bryobacterales bacterium
AAGATCCTCGCCCCCGGCGGCGCCGCCGAGCTTTTCACCAGGGCGCGCAAGGATGGCAAGGTTCGTTACCTGGGCGCCTCGGCTCACAACGCGGAGGCGGCCATCGCACTGATGGAGCGCTTCCCGCTCGATTCGATCCTCTTCCCCGTGAATTTCGTCTGCTTCCAGCAGGGAAGCTTCGGCCCGCAAATCCTCGCCAAGGCGAAGGAGAAGGGTGTGGCGCGCCTTGCGCTGAAGGCGCTCGCGCACCATCCGTGGCCGAAGGGGACGGATCGGAAGAAGTCCGAGTATTCGAAATGCTGGTACAAGCCGGTGGACGATCCCGAACTCGCCCGCAAGGCGCTTCGCTTCACCTTGTCGGAGGACATCACCGCCGCGGTTCCTCCCGGCGACGAGCGCATCTATGCCATGGCGCTCGACATCGCCGCCGCGTTCACGCCCATGACCGCCGCCGAGCGCCAGGAACTGCTCTCCTCATCCCAGGGCACGGCACCGATCTTCAAGGTGTAGGGGCCACGGGCGCCGGCGAGAATCCTAGCTTGGATTCCAAGCGGTGGCAGGAACCCTCAAGTTTCCGCTGCTGGCCGTGTGTGTGGTCTTCCTGGATAAGATGTGGCGTCCGCTGCGCCGCCATCGGTCCCTGGAACCTCAGATCAACCCGAAGATCCACATCGAGGCCATCGACGCGGCAATCCAGGAATTGCTGGCTCTCGAGCTACCCTCCCGCCGCACTCGGATCGAAGTTGCAGCGGGAGGGTTAGGCGCGATCCCGAACGCATCAGTGGTCGTGCCTAAAGTGCGCGCGCAGGCGTTCCCTCGCGGACGGGGGCTCGACCGGCGCTGCACGTCCAACCTCCGCCGCTTGCGAAATCGACTGCGCGTCCTGCTCCGCTTCACTGATGGCGGCATCCTCGCCGGGTACGCGGGGAACGAGAACAACGGCATGCCGGTGGCCGTTCGGAAGCCTGGCAATGGCGGCGATGTCACCGCGATCGTTGATGAACCGGATCCCGGTGATATTCAGGTTTGAGCCCGGAGGTACAAGCTCATTGAGCTCGACCGGTGGGCCTCCTTTCTCCCACAAGAACGGATGCCCGCCCACCCCACAATTACCCGAATCGCCCACCACCTGCCTTCGATTGTTGATGGAAAATGCGGTGCTGCACGTCTGACCAGGCGATACACCCAGATCTTGCATGACGCCCTGCGTCCAAAGAAATGCGTGGTGTGCGGTGTTGCCCGGCAAATCAGCATTACCCACAACGTCGCCGGCGTCGTTGATCCAAATTGCCTCGCCGTTATCGCCACCGAATGTTCCCAGGTCGGTCAACTTTCCGCGATCCCAGAGGAACGGATGGCTCGTCTGATCGCCCGCCTGGTCCATAAAACCGACCACTTGGCCCAGGTTGTTGAACCCATCTACGAGGCCGAAGGCGCCGCCGAATGTGCCCAGATCGTACATTTTGCCGTTCGACCAGAGGAAAGGATGGATCGGGGGCAAGCCAGTGTTTGGATCGGGAACTGAGCTGGTGTACGATAAGCCGACTACTTGACCCCGATCATTGATCAACTGAGCGAAGGCGTCAGGGCCGCCGAGCGTCCCGAGATCATGCCTCACGCCGTTTTCCCAAAGAAATGCCCGCGTTTGCGTCGCCGCGCTGAACGCCTCCAGAACTGGTGCGATGGAGTACGGATCTAGGATCGTGTTCAAGGTTGCCCCGATAACCTGGCCGCCGTTGTTGATGTCGATACCCGCGCTCTGATTTCCCCCTAGCGTTCCGAGATCGACGATGCGTCCGTCCTGCCATAGAACCGCCCTCTGCTCAGATTCGCCAGTCAAGGGGTCGACGAGGCCGTTCTCTGAGCTGCCGGCGATCTGCCCGCGGTCGTTGATCCAAAATGCACGGCTGGAGTTGCCGTTCGGAAGAGCCCCCAAATCCGTCAGAGTGCCGTTTTCCCACTCGAATGCGTGCTCGATGAAGCAACTACTACTGCCAGAGATAGGGTTGAAGCAGGCGTTTGGTGGGTAAACGGCAGCGGTGTCCGCACCGCCGACCGCGACCTGGTTGTTCGTGACCACTTGGGCAAAACCCTGGAACGCGCTGTTCGGTCCACCGAGCGTGCCCAAGTCTATGAGGCGGTAGCGAGCGTGCTCCGGCTTGCTCTCTTGCGCGGTGAGCTGACCCGGCGATATCGCGATGGTGATCACGAGTGCTATCGTGGCCGCCACCGCTGTTTGGTATCTCATTTACTCCTCCTATCCGAGTTGCGTGACACTGAAGCATTACATGGATGTCGGCCCGGTTACGATGCACCAGCAGCGATTTTCGGGTGATTTTCGGGTGACCTCTGATCTTCCGACTGCCGCCGACTCGGCTAGACTAGATGGTAGGCGCTCTCTCCTTACGGGTGCAGTTGATCCATTTACGGGTGGAGTTGATCCATGCCGGGTGCTCGCCCTTCTAACGTGGTTGCCTTCGGGCCGTTCGAACTCCACTTGAATGCCGGAGAGCTGCGTAAAGAGGGGCAGAGCATCCGATTGCAGGAGCA
>JAEHDI010001269.1 GCA_016880505.1 Bryobacterales bacterium
ACGGCGGCGGTACCGCTGATGCCGACGGCGGTCTGGGCCGCCCTGGCGATCGCGTTCAGCTTTTTTGCGATTTCAGCCTGGAGCGTTAATCTTTACACGATGCCCCTGGACGCCTTCGGGATGGAGCGGGCGGCCTTCGGAATGGCTGTGCTTACGTCGGCTTACGGAGCGATGCAAACGGTGATCTCCCCGTTGCTCGGAGCGATGATCGACCGGTACGGCTACCCGCCGGTCCTCGTGGCCGTCTCCCTTCTTCCGCTGGCCGCGTGGAGCATCCTTCAGGGAACGAGGCGACGGGCATGAAACAATGGTGGCCGTGGAAGAGGGACCGTGCGGGCCGGCGGTCGTCCGTCGGCCATCTGGCGATCCGGCCAGCCTCGCAGAGCGATGTACCGGAAATCGCCCGCATCCAGACAGCGTCGCCGGAGGCGGCGCGGTGGAAACCGGAGAGCTACCTGGCATACGACTGCCTGGTGGCGACGCTCGATGGACGTGTGGCAGGGTTCGTAGTAGCGCGGCAGACGGCGCCGGGGGAAACGGAGATCCTGAACCTGGCGGTGGCTCCGGAGGCGAGGCGTGGAGGTGTGGGGACAGCCCTGATGCACGAGACAATGGCACGCCGTTCCGGGGAGATTTTCCTGGAGGTCCGGCAGTCGAATGAGGGCGCCCGGGCGCTTTACCGCCGGCTCGGATTCCAGGAGACCGGCATCAGGCAAAGGTACTATATCGACCCTCCGGAAGACGGGATTGTCATGCGGTTGCAATCATGTTAATGTCCAAGTGTGACGGTCGTAGCGTAGGCGACCGGCCGCCACTTTCGATTTTCATGAGCGAAGTGAAGTTCACCCACCGAGCCTACGAACTCCGGTATACGACTCGTCGTGACAACCTCACAGGGGAGACACCGAATGGGAAACACCCTTGAAGAACTCAAGGCGCACCTGATAGAGACAAACGAAGAATTTCGTCGTCTGGCCACCCAGCACTCAGAATATAAGCAGAAACTGAAGGAACTTGCCGACAGGCACTACCTCACCGAAGAGGAGCAGGTGGAGGAAGTCCGCCTGAAGAAGCTGAAGCTGCGGCTAAAGGACCAAATGGAGCGGATTTTGGGCGAGTCTCGTCGCACGGAAAACGTCGCTTGATCTATCAGGTGCGCCAAAGGGGCACCGTACCAGAGCAGCCGCCTTTCCTCGAAGAAGAATGCGGGGGTAGGCGGCTGTTCTTTTTCTTGGGTTTTTGAGAATCTATAGGGCTATGAACCGCCGCATCTTCCTGATGGCCGGAGGCGCAGCGCTCGCCAGCGGGCGAGGGGCGATGCCGGCCGCGACAAAGCTCAAGGTGTCTGTTTTTTCCAAGCACCTGCAGTTTCTGAAAGACGAAGCCCTCGCCGAGACCGCCGCTACACTCGGCTTTGACGGAGTGGACCTCACTGTGCGTCCCGGCGGGCACATCGAGCCGGAACGCGCCGAGGACGAGCTCCCCAGGCTGGTGAAGATCCTGCGTGCCCGGAGGCTGGCCGTTGAGATGGTGACGAGCGGCATCGTCGACGCGGACACCCCGTACGCCGAGAGCGTGATCCGCACGCTTGCCGAACTCGGCATCCGGTACTATCGCTGGGGCGGGTTCCTCTACGAGCCGGACCGGCCGATTCCGGCGCAGCTTGAAGCGCTGAAGCCGCGCATCGCGAAGCTCGCGGCGCTGAACGAGAAGTACAAGGTTTGCGCGATGTACCACACCCACTCCGGGCTCGGACAGGTGGGAGCATCGATCTGGGATCTCTACATCCTGCTGAAGGACTTTAGCCCGGATGCAGTTTCGGTGAATTACGACACCGCACACGCGACGGTCGAAGGCGGCTACGGCGGGTGGATGAACAGCCTGCGCGTCACCGAGACGCATCTGCGCGGCGTCGCGGTGAAGGATTTCCTGTGGGAGAAGGATTCCAAAGGCAACTGGACACCGGAATGGTGCCCCGTCGGCGAGGGCATGGTGCGATTCCCGCAGTTCTTCCGGATGATCGCGAAGCGGAAGTTCGCGGGCCCGCTTCAGATGCACTACGAGTATCCACTGGGCGGCGCGGACACCGGCAAGACGACGATCACCATCCCGCGGGAGCAGGTGTACGCGGCGATGAAGCGCGACCTGAAACTGGTGCGCGGCTGGCTGGCGGAAGTGGGCCTGTAGCGCAGCGCAGGACTCTTCTCTGTGAAGTCTGACGCCCATGCCAGTACTTGAGAATTCTAAACTTTCAGTTTAGAATTCTCATATGCGATTCGTTACGCGAGCTCTCCAACCGACCGTACTGGAAGGGAGTCGTGGCTTCCCCTCTGTGGTCGTGACCGGACCGCGCCGGGCCGGGAAGACGACATTGCTGCGCCGGCT
>JAEHDI010001270.1 GCA_016880505.1 Bryobacterales bacterium
GACCCGACGGAGCAGGTTGCATACGCCGGACCAGACCGATTCGCGGTCGTAGGTGAAACCGTTCCTCTCAGTCCCGTGGCTGCGAGTCCTGCGACGAGAGAAGCGAAATGGTTCTGGCGCTGGGATCATTCGCCGTTGGATGCGTACGCCGGCATCCACGACAAGTTGAAAAGGTCTGCCAGTCTTCAACCTGAAACGCCCGGCGTCTACCAAGTCCAGCTCTGGCCTCTCGACGACCGGACGTTCGGGTACCCGGATGTCGTACGGATTATCGTCGGGCCGACCGATGAAAACCGGTCAGCCCATTAAAGCAAGGATCCCTGAAACGAAGGTATGCTGCTGATACTGGTACGGCAGACCCTTGTACGGGCGGTTGATGGGACCGAGTTCCCCGAAGGCATCAAGACCGAAAATGGGGAATGCCTCTTTCATGGCAGGCCTAATGCCCTGCCGGACTTCATCGGCATTGGGGTCGAGCTTGCGGAGGCGGTCTCGCCTTGCGCAGCACGAACTCGTTAGCACGGCCAAAGGTTTCTCCCCCTCTCTGAGTAATCCGAGAGAACGGCTCACGGCTGCGGTGGCACTCTGGAGAATGCGATTGGCGCTGCCCGTGTACGTGAGAATGTGAGCTTTCGTGCCCTCGGGAACCTCAGCCACGAAGCGCAAAGAACCGGCAGGTAGGTCGTTTGACTCAGCAATGTAATCGTCTCTCTTCAGCTCTTCCGGCGTGTACTTCGCCTTCCGTTCAAAGAGCACCATGCGCAGGTAGACCTGCCCGTCTCCCAAGTCGACGCCGATGGGGTCCACGTCGTCGTAGGTGATGGGCTGATCCGATTTCTTTCCGCTGAACTCACGATAGACGTCAGCCGCCGGCCGGCCGTCAAACTCCATCACCCACTTGCCTCTCGCCTTCGTCACAGTGACCACGAGGTCGGAAACCTCGAACTCGTTCGTGTTCGTGCAGATGAAGCGAATCGGGCCGCCGATGCCCATGGCGACAACCGCTCCGTTGAGCGGCTCACCGTTGATGAATTCGACGCTTATCTCTTTTTCACCCGGCATGCCGTTCCCACCGAAGACCATCGCCTCCGGACCTAGAGTCTGCTTGATGCCTTCCAGGAAGTTCTCCACTGAGATGTGGTCCGGCGCAAAGGAGAGGTTCGGTTCGGAGAGCACCAGGACTAACTTTAGGTCCTGGACGCCCTTCAATTCGCCTCCGATGTCGTTCCCCAGAGCGAGGCGGTCATCCGAGAGCCGCGAGCTGACGACTTTGACCCGCGCGTCTCCGCCTCCGATCGCCATGAGCGTAATGGAGTGGTGCCAGAGGGTGCCCGTATCGCAGTGTGGAATCGCGCGGACGCCGATGCTCGACACATTGCCAGCGGCGTCCGCGACTGCTTTTCCGATCTCCTTCTCCCTGGCGTGGGAAGGATAGTTTTCATAGAAGATCACCGCCTTCACTTCCGACGCGCCGAGCTGTTGGCAAGCCATTTCTGTCGCCTCCGCGGCTGCCGCGATGGGATCTATGTTTTCGGAATATCCGGTGGCAATGCGAAAATCCCGTCCTGTGTGCGACGAACGCGCGCACCCGCCAACCAGCAGCAGCGAAATCAGAATGACTGGAATCCCAATTGGGTAATATTGACTGGATTTCATCGTTGTCCTCACCGAGACCGCTGATTTGTCCCGCTAGGAGAACTCAATATAAGAGCTTCTGCGAGAGCGGCTGAAGTAGGAGAAAGTGCGCGGCACATTTCGGGATGGTCCCATTTTCGTGCGCCGGCGACTTCACGCAATTCTACAAGTACTCTTGGCACAGGCACTCCATCCGGAGTCTTGAGCACTCCGCTACAGGAGGCGTCGCCACCTGTCGCAGCCCACAGCGTGACCGTCAGCATCATGCCGGGCAGAAGACGGTTGACCAGCACCTGGGACTCTCCTATTGCGGAACGGGGCGTTTGGATTCCACGGAGAGCTGCCGGGCGTACTCTGAAAAACGCTGGAACCTGTCGTCCAGCACGGCATGCCAATCCGGTTCAGGCTCGACTTCCGGTTCGAAATCCAGCCATTCCATCGCATCCTTCGGTTGATCCAGTTCACCGATGGAACAGAGCGTGATCGCAGCAGCGGCGAACGAGGTGGGATCGGCGCCGCGCAGACACCGGATTGACTTGGCGTACACCGAGGCGCGCATTCGCGTCACGGGCAACTGATTGAAGCCGCCCGAGGAATGAATGGAGTGCACATCCAGCCCAAGCTCTTGGTAAACGTCCAGGATGCTTCGCATCGAAAAGCAGATGCCTTCAACGACCGCTAACAGAAGATCGGCCGCAGTATGATGGTGCCGCAACCCCTTCCAGGCGCCGGTCAAAGCCGAGTCCCAAAGTGGCGCGCGCTCGCCGTAGATGTAGGGGATGAACAACGGCCGGTCCGCGTCTATCCGCGCCAGGGAGTCCGTCAGATCTGCGCGAACCCGGGTCCAGCGGATCGAGCCGTCGCAGCTGTACGACGAGGAGGACAGGAACCAGTCGAGCGTACGCGTCACGTTCGAGCAGGAGCCTCCCAGGACCCATTCGTCATGAGCAATGGCCGGATACAACTCCAGCCTGAGCCCCGGGTCCGGTTCCGCTGTCTTCCTGGGCATAAGAAAGGAGCCTGTCGAGCCGACGTGCTCGCAGATTTCGCCGGGGCGCTTGACGCCGCAGCCCAGGATTTCTATATCGTCGCCGCCTCCGACAGCCACCGGGATGTTTTCCGGAAGCCCTAGGACGCTAGCAGCCTTCGGTGTTACGCAGCCCGCACGCTCCGTGCATTCGAGCACCGGAGGGAGGCTTTCCTGTTTGAGGCCGCAATAAGAGCTAAGGTCTGAATCCCATTGGCGACGTCGAATGTCGTACAGCATGGTCCCACAGGCGTCGATCGCATCTGTCAGAATCTCGCCGGTCAACCGATAGCGGAGGAAATCCTTGACCGGAAGAATCCTGGCGATCCTGGAATGGGCGTCGGGATCCAGTTCGCGCCAAGCAAGGATTTGAAGGGGCGCCGAGGTGACGTCGAGCCGGGACCCCGTTCGTTCGTAGATCCACTCCGTACTGAAGTGGTCCAGCATTTCGTCAGCCAGCCACTGCCTGCTACTGGCGCAATGGGCCACCGGAATCGGCGTCCCATCTTTGTCCAGGGGAACGACCGAATGCATAAACCCTGTGAGACCGACGGCGCTGATCTTCCATTCCGGATTGCGGCTCGCGAGCGTGGCGGTGGATCCGGCCACAATCGTCCACCACCTCTCGGCAGCAGCCGCAATGTTCAGATTCCCGGAGTCATGGGCGCAGGAGATTCGGTCGATGGAGCGGCACGTGAAGTCGAAGAGACTGGATTTGATGAGGCTGGTGCCGATGTCGATTACGAGCACGGCCGGCTTGATCATGCTGGTTGCCCTTCGGACGAAGCCCGGCGCTCCGCGATCTTGGAGGCGACTGCAGCTACCCGTCGGCGTGCGGTCTCGGCAGGAATTTCGCGCCGCAGGACGGACGCGATCACAGCGGCGACCTCATCCGTGTCCTCGGGCAACATGCCGCGACGGACCATCTCCTGAACGCCGAGGCGAAGCCCTTCCGGACCTAGTTTGCCGGGCAGCCGGCAAGAGCCGGCGATGATGTTCGCGTTCTCCAACTCGGCCGCCAACTGTTTGGCGGGACCCAAGTGTTGCGCTTGGATGATGACGGTGTGAGATCCCGTGTAGCCCAGGTGCGCCCCCACGAGAGCGATTTGGCGCCCGCTGAGTGCCTCAGCCAGCGCTCTGGCGCATCGGACGGTCCGGTCCGCGATCGACTCGCCCGGCTCCATCCATTCCAGAAATGTCTGGCACAGGGCCGGAATCCGGTGCAGATGGTGATTGGAGAGGAGTCCGGGCTGCAAGGCTCTGCCTACGGCTTCCGCTATTGCGCCGGAGTTGGTCAGTATCAAACCGCCCTGAGGCCCTCCCAACGTCTTGTGGGTACTGCTTGTGATCAGATCAGCGCCTTCGGCCAACGGTTGCTGGAACCGCTTCCCCGCGATCAGACCCAGCACGTGAGAGCCGTCGTACTGAAGAAGCGTATCCGAACCGATCGCATCAATCCCGGCGCGCAACTCCGTTATGGGGTGGGGGAATAGGAACAGGCTAGAACCCACGATAACGAAACGCGGCTTTTCGCGGTCGACGAGCTCGAGAGTCCGCTGGACGTCGATGTTAAAGCGGTCGTCATCGAAGGGAATCGGCTGGGTCTCAAGCTTCGTCAACGGGCAGTTGACCATCTTCCCGGCCAGCCTGTGCCCTCCACATTCCTGGTTGAGTTCCAGGACCGTGTCGCCCGGACGACACAATGCGAGGAGCGGCGCGATTCCCGCAAGGTGCCCGGAAAGCGGGCGGAGATCGACATGAGAGGCGCCGAACAGGGAGCAGGCCAGTTCGTGGCAACGGCGCTCTAACTGAACCACAACCCGGTTGCCGCGGTACTTCCGGGCGTCCAGATCGATGCCTTCGTAGTCGCCATATCGGTGAGAGAGGTCATTGGACAGGAGTTGCTCGACAGCGGGGCTCGTCACGTTTTCGCTCGCGATCATGTTCCAACATTGATCGCGCCAACTCTGTTGGTCGGCGAGGGCTTGTCGCACTTCGGCTTCAATTGCCGGACTCATTCGCTCCCTTTTGCTACGTACTACGAATCATACCGGTATGATATGCGGTCTCATCATAGCATTTATCCCCGTTCCGCGCTTTCTATCGGCACGCTGTGCTCGCGGACGAAACTTTCCGACAGTTTGAGGCCGAGACCGATTCGCTCGGGAGGCCAGAACCAGGCAAGGCTTTCCTGCCAGTTTCCGAAGAGTTCCCGGTTCAGTTCCGGGTTTGTATCTCCTTCCTCGAAGATGAGGAAGTTCGCCGAGGCTGCACTGAGGTGCAGGTGAGCGGCAAGACAAACCGGCCCGTTGGCGTTGTGTGGCGCGAAGGGGATGAAATGGTTCTCAGCCATCGCGACGGACTTACGGAATTCGGTAATGCCCCCAATGCGAGCGGCGTCCGGTTGGTAGATCCGAAACGCATCGCGTTCTATGTATTCGCGCGCCTGCAGCCTGGATTTCAGGCGTTCTCCGGCAGCGATGGGAACGCTGGTCGAGCGTTGTACTTCGAGCATCGCGTCCACATTCTCCGGCGGCACCGGCTCCTCCAGGAACATCACGTCAAATGGCTCCAGGGTCTTCGCAATCCGCGTTGCGGAGTGGACGTTGAACTTGGCGTGAGCCTCGACGCAGATCTCGAAATTCGGTCCTCCTTCTCGCACGCCGCGAACCATCTCCCGGACCTCACGGAGAGCCTCCAGACTAATCCCGCGGTTGAATTCAGGAGGATCAAAGAAAGGATCCCATTTGCCCGCCACCGCGCCCGCCTGTACGAGTTCCCGCGTTCGCTTAGCGTATGCTTCAGCGGTTCGCGGGATTTCTCCCCAGCGATAGCTCGTGTAGATCTTCAACTTGTCATTGACTCTCCCGCCGAGCAGAGCGTAAAGAGGTACGTTCAGCTTCTGGCTGACGATATCCCACAGAGCGATGTCGATCGAGGCGATGGCCGACTGTACAGCGCTGCCATGCATCGCGGCGCGGGCGCGATAGAGCGTGTACCAGATCTTTTCAATGTTCCAGGCGCTCTGCCCGATAACCATCGGCTTGATCATTTCGATCTCGGTAGCGATGGTTGCGACCTTCGGGAAGTTGGTTCCCTCACCCCAGCCGGCGATCCCTTCATCCGTGTCCACGCGGCACATCAGGTAGTAGTTTCCGGCGAGTTGCCCCGCCGAATCCCTGTGCACGCGCATTATGTACGGCGTGACTCCGGTGATTCTGAGAGGGCCAGTTGTGGCTGGTCGCGCCTGATTGACGACAGAGTTTGTCCGCGACCCGGTCCACGCGCTGACTGCGCTTACACCAGGGCCGATTTCTATCCCGGAGCCCAGAATACCCGCGGCGACTTTTTGCAGGAACTTCCTGCGGTTAGAGTCCGATCTGCTCACCGTCATCAAGGCCTCCTATTGGGATGAGAGTAGAACCACGGAGATGAGAGCGCTCAAGACTCCGACGCCTTGAAGGGGGGTGACGGTCTCATGCAGCAGAAAAGGAGCCAGGATCACCACGACCACCGGATAGAGAGCGGTCATTGGGACCACGATCGCGGCTTTGCCGCCGCTCCGCATCGCGGCGAAGAGTCCCCATGCCCCGAGGTTGCTCAAGAAACCGCTCAACAGGCCCCAGACCAGGGCGCGCTTTGAATACTGAAATAGTCCGCCGCTGGGATACAGCCATGGCAGAAGCAAGATGAACCCGACGATCAACCAGACCAGAGTGGACTCCGCGGAGATGCGATTTGTAGCCAGTTTCTGAAATATCCCAATGACGCCCCAGGCGAGAAGCACCACGGCGACGTATATGAGCCACGGGGCTGGATGCATCTGTGGAGACCTCCTAAAGGGAGAAAATTACCAGCGCGGCCCCGGCAAAACCCAGGCCAATCAATTGGTTCTTGTTCAGCTTTTCCCGAAGTATCAATACTGCAAGGAC
>JAEHDI010001271.1 GCA_016880505.1 Bryobacterales bacterium
CGTGTAAGCCATGCCTACTCTTTTAGCAGAGCGGGCGAGACAGCGCGAGCGCGACGTGGGGCCGTGAGTAGAGATCGACTACTCGCGCCTCCACACAATCGCGCCGTTGACGACGGTAGCCACCGGTCCGCCGCGGAAGGTGCGGCCGTGGAATGGGGTGTTCTTGCTCTTGGAGAGCGACCGATTCACGTCGTACGTCCAAGGCGTCTCCGTGTCGAAGATGGTGACGTCGGCCGGCGCTCCGACGCTCAGCGTGCCCCGATTCAGCCGGAGAATGCGCGCGGGAGCGGAGGTGAGCAGCTCCACCAGGCGCGTCAGACCGATTTTGCCGCTGTGGTAGAGGACTTCCAGAGCTACGCCAAGCGCGGTTTCCAGGCCGATCACGCCGAACGGGCACTTCTCAAACTCCTGCATCTTCTCGCTGCCCGGATGGGGCGCATGGTCCGTCGCGATCGCGTCCACGGCTCCGGACACTAGGCCCTCCACAACCGCTGCGACGTCGCCCGCCGTCCGCAGCGGCGGCTTCATCTTGTAATCGCTGTCGTAGGTGGCGAGCTCGGCGTCGGTGAGCGAGATGTGATGCGGAGTGGCCTCGCACGTCACCGCCACACCGCGCGTCCTTGCACCGGCCACGATAGCGACCGACCTCGCCGACGAGATGTGGGCCACATGGAACCGCACTCCGGTGGACTCGGCTAGCAGGACATCGCGGGCCACCATCACGTCTTCCGACGACCCGGGAATTCCGCGCAGGCCGAGACGCGTCGAGTAGAATCCTTCGTGCATGTCGCCGCCGGCGCTCAGATTCAGATCCTCACAGTGGTCGATCACCGGAAGCTCGAAGGAGCGAGCCGATTCCATCGCACGCCGCATCACGCGTGCGTTCATGACTGGCCGCCCGTCGTCGGAAATGGCTACGACGCCGGCGTTCTTCATCGAGCCGATGGCGGCCAGTTCCTCGCCGGCGCTGTTCTTTGTGATCGCTCCGATCGGGAACACGTTGACGGCGGCGAAGCGGCGCGCCCTCTCGACGATGTAGCTCGTGACCGTTGCGTTGTCGTTGACCGGGGCCGTGTTCGGCATGGGGCAGATCGATGTAAACCCGCCGGCCGCCGCCGCGCGAGATCCCGTTTCGATCGTCTCCGCGTGCTCGAAGCCCGGTTCGCGCAGGTGCACGTGAATATCGACGAAGCCGGGAGCGACTACCATGCCGGTGGCATCGATGACTTCGGCTCCCGCGGCGTCCAGATTCGGACCGGCTGCGGCGATCGCGCCGTTTTCAATCAGTACGTCGCCGGTTTCGTCCCGCCGCGCGGCGGGATCGATGACTCGTCCGTTCTTGATCAGTAGCCTGGTCATGGTCAACCCAAAATCCGTTCCAGCACCGCCATTCTCACGGCGACGCCGTTTTCCACCTGGTTGAGAATCACCGACCGCTGCGAGTCGGCTACTTCGGAAGCGATCTCCCGGCCGCGGTTGATCGGACCGGGGTGCATCACCAGGACGTTGGGCTTCGCCAGTTGCAGATGCTCCAGACGAAGCCCGTAGAACTGGAAGTACTCGCCGGCCGGGAACGCCGTTTCATGCTGCCTCTCGAGTTGCACGCGCAGCATCATGATCACATCCGCGTCGCGGATGGCCTCGCACATGTCGTAACTGATCCGCACCCCTGGGGCGATCTGCGCCAATTCGGCGGGTACGAGCGACGCCGGACCGCACAGCACGATATCGACGCCGAACTTCGCCAGGAGATGGACGTTGGAGCGGGCGACCCGGCTATGGGCGATGTCGCCGATAATGGCCACCCGAAGCCCTTCGAGCGTAGGTAGATTGTCGAGGATTGTGCGGGCGTCGAGCAGCGCTTGCGTCGGGTGCTCGTGCGTGCCGTCACCGGCGTTGATGATCGGAATCGGCAGATGACGCGCCAGAAAGTGCGGCGCCCCGGAAGCCGCGTGCCGCATGACGATGGCGTTCGGCCGCATCGCCGCCAGCGTGTTCAGAGTGTCCACGAGCGACTCACCCTTGGAGACGCTTGAACCCGCGGCAGTGATCGAAATGGCGTCGGCGCCCAGCCGTTTCGCGGCGATCTCGAAACTCGTTCGCGTCCGCGTCGAGGCTTCGAAGAATAAGTTGACGATCATCCGGCCCCGCAGGACGTCCAGCCGCTTGAAGGCATGGTCCTGCATGGGCTGGAAATCCTTGGCCCGGGTCAGGATCGCTTCGATCTCGTCCCGCCCGAGTCCCTCGATTCCTAACAGCCCGGCTGCCATAGTTCACCCGTCCGTCCGTTCCACGAGAAGAACCTTCTCCAGTTCGTCGATTTCCCGGAACTTCACTTCGATGATCTCTCTATCCGTAGTCTGCACCATGCGGCCGACGTAGCGCGCCTCGATCGGAAGCTCTCGGTGACCGCGGTCGATGAGCACAAGCAATTGCACGCGGGCCGGCCGTCCGTGCCGGAACAATGCGTCGAGCGCCGCACGAATGGTCCGGCCGGTGTAGAGGACGTCGTCCATCAGGATGATGTCCTTGCCCGTTACGTCGAACGGGATATCGGTGTTGTTCACAACCGGCTTGTCTGCGATCGTCGAAAGATCGTCGCGGTAGAGACTGATGTCGAGGATGCCGACCGGAACCTCCCGTTTCTCGAGGTCACGGATTTTTGTCGCCAGCCGCATCGCCAGCGGCACACCCCGCCGCCGGATGCCGACAAAAGCCAATCTGTCCAGATCGTGTGATTTTTCAAGTACTTCGTGCGCCAGCCGGACCAGCGTCCGGTCGATCTCGGACGCCGTCATCAACTGGGTCTTCTCGCGCGTGAGAGCCATGCCGCCCCTTTTTCCAAACGCTACAGGGTATCACAACGGTCATAGACTGTCTGTGGAAGAATGTGAATGCCATGAAATATGTCGCATCCCTCCCGACCGTCCTGCTGTGCTGTTTCTATCTTCTCTTCACCGGCGCTGCCACCGCGGTCACCCTGGAAATCAAGCAGCCGCTGAACACCGGCCAGGAACTGAAAGTCCAGCAGGATTCCGCCGTGATCGTCGTGTCAGGCGAGACCTTTGCGTACACGTTCAGCCGGCAGAACGGTCTCATCACCTCCGTTCGGGTGCTCGACCGTGAAATCACCGACGGCACGCCGATCCCCGACCTCGTGGTGGCAGAACACCTCGACAGAAATGCTTCGCCCTATCTGGCCAGCCGTGAGACGCAGGCGAGCGTCTCGGTGACTAACGCCGGACCTTCGCGAGTGGTGATCACGGCCGAGGGCGCTTACACGGGTGAGCACGGAGCGCGTTTTCCGCTTCGCTACGCTCTCAGTTACGACATCGCCATCGACGGCGTGGCGCTTGTCTCTGTCCGGAATTCGGCGGTCGGAGACTGCGGCTTCCGCTGGCTCGCGCTCTCCGGAGGAGCGGTGAAGTCGGAGTACGCGAAGTTCATCAACTGGATGCAGGAGCAGTCCGGCTCGCAGTCCACGCGGTATCTGTTCCGGCCGCTCTCCGAAGTGAAGGAGGAAAAGGTCCTCGGCGGCACCTGGCTACCATGGATCTGGCTCGGAGATCAGGACAGGGGTCTTGAGGTGACCACCTGGGACGTCGGTGCGCAAACCTACAACCGAATTGACTCCACACGCCGCCAGGATCAGAACGAGGTGTTCACCGTTCGGCGCGCCAGCAGCGGAGTGCGCTGGGAGAACTGGCTGGTGAACCGGACCTTTGTTTATGCCAGGAAGGGGTGGCAGCGGAGCGGGGAATTCGCGCTCGCGGTTACGCCGTCCAAGAAGTTCGACCCGTACTACTCCATGGTGAAGGGCGCTCATCTCGGACCTCACCAGCACGAGCAAATCCTCAAACTGCCCGACGAAGGCCAGATCCGAACCCTGGCGCAAAACGGATTCAACCTCGTCGTCGGCATGGCCAACTGGCGCTCAGGCGAGTATGTTCCGCTGAACGACGCCGATCTGCGCCGCACCATCGAGCTGTGCCACAAGTACGGCATGAAAATCATCCCGTATATC
>JAEHDI010001272.1 GCA_016880505.1 Bryobacterales bacterium
AGGCCCGAACTCGGCGAACACGCGCTCTACGTCGGGCTCCAGTCGCGCGTCCACCAGGCGCACCTGGTGGCCGGCCTGCTTCAGACCCGCCCCCACGTACTCCAGCGCAAGCGGCTCGAAAAGGTACACTCGATCCATGAGGGGATTGCTGCTTCGCGGCTGGATGAGAAGGACCTTCATATTTTTCCCTCAATTAGAGTATATACTCTAATTGTAGAGTAAATGCTCTACCTGTCAAGGCAAGCTCAAGGGGTGCTATGTTGACGCGTTTCGAATCGTCATCCGGGCTGGAAGGCGGACTCCGCGACCGTGTGCTCGCGCGCTTCGGTTTTACGGCGCTTCCCTCCGCCGATCTCGATGGGCTTCATGCAATCTACCGTGCGTGGTGTATGGCCGTCCCATTCGACAACGTGCGGAAAATGATCGCCCTGCGCGCGGATGGGATTCAGCCCCTTCCAGGCGGCCACGCGGGTCCGTTTTTCGAACACTGGATGGCCACCGGAACCGGCGGAACGTGCTGGCCGACGAGTAACGCGCTGTTCGAACTCCTTCGCTCGCTGGGATTCGAAGCGCGGCGAGCCACAGGAGCGATGCGCGACCTCGGCATCGTCAATCATGCTACGGTCAGGGTCAGGATCGGCAACCGCGGTTGGCTGGCGGACTCTTCCCTGCTCTCGAACGCACCGCTGCCGCTGGATGAGGGTGTGTTCGTCCGTGACGATCCGGTAATCCCTGCGGAAGTGGAATTCGAGGACGGAACGCACGTGGTATGGAGCCACACGCCGCCGAATTCGACCTACCTACCCTGTCGTTTGATCGCGGACTGCGAGAGCCACGCCGGCTATCTCGACTACTACGAGCAATCGAGGAACCGAAGCCCGTTCAACAGCCGTCTCTACGCCCGCCGCAACCGCCCCGGCGAGACGATAGTACTGATTGGAAACACCCGGTTCGCGAAAACCGCCGAAGGCGTCGACCGCCGGGACCTCTCACCGGACGAACTGCGTGACGCGCTCCACCATGACATCGGCCTGTCGGAAGGCATCATTGACGAATGGGTCCGGTCCGGCAGTCTGGCGGCGTCCTTCGAGCCGCCCTCCGGCCCCAAGCCGCCGGCAGTCACTCGAAAGCCGCCGTCACAGCGGTAGGCCACGACTGCGTCGCCGCAAACCGGGCGATCATGCTAGCCCGGAACGACATTGTCCGCATCCGCGATCGGCGATTCCTGTAATCTATTCTGCGGTTCTCGGATTGAGGAGGTTCAAGAATGCCTGTACGCCACCAGGAACGTCACCTCACAGGACGTATCAGCTGGTTACGCGCCGCGGTATTGGGCGCGAATGACGGCATCGTTTCAACAGCAAGTCTGGTGCTCGGTGTCGCAGCCGCGCATTCGACTCACAGCAACATATTGGTCGCCGGGGTCGCCGGACTGGTCGCGGGGGCTATGTCGATGGCTGCCGGTGAGTACGTATCTGTCCACTCACAGGCAGACACCGAACAGGCCGAACTCGCGCGTGAGCGTGTGGAACTCAAGACAGACGACGAGAGCGAGCACAAGGAACTGACGGCGATCTACGTCGCTCGCGGGCTCGATCCATCGCTTGCGAAGCAGGTGGCCGAGCAACTGATGGCTCATGACGCGATCGGCGCGCATGCTCTAGACGAACTCGGCATCTCCGAGACTCTTAGTGCGCGTCCTATCCAGGCAGCGTTGGTGTCAGCAGGCAGCTTCGCCGTCGGAGCGGCTCTGCCTCTCCTAGTTACTGTTATCGCCTCGGAGGCGCGTCTGATCCCCCTGGTCTCTGGAACTTCACTGGCATTCCTCGCGCTTCTGGGGGGCGTCGCTGCACGTGTGGGCGGCGCAGGCGTGACGGTGGGCGCAATACGCGTCTTGTTCTGGGGTGCACTGGCTATGGCCCTCACCGCAGGCGTCGGGGCGCTGTTCGGAACAGTTGCGTGACTCGGGCCAGCCGTGGCGCGGGAGGGTCCAGTGCCGCCCGACTAGGCTGTGCATCTGCCGGCAAGACCGCCGGGCGCCGCCGATCTCGCGAACCGGCCCCGCCGGGGCGCGTTGGGCAGTTTGCGGTTCGCCGCATGTTGGGACGTGCTCGACCCCACCCCCCGTTGCCCGCGCAGGGGGAGGCTGTCTATACTACGGTTTTCGGGGGGCTCCTTCAGCGGAGCAGGGGTTGCATGATGCACAGGGACCAAGCCGAACTCACCACTCCCCAGCGGGAAGCGGCCATGTTCTATGGGCTCTTCTTGCGCGGGCATGCCGTGGACACGCTCCGCCGGGACATCGACGTTCCTAAGGCCGTGATCCGCAAATGGCTGCGCGCACAGTACTACGAGCCCGGGTTCCGCGACGCTCTGCGGCGCGTCTACCAGTACCGCAAGATGGTCCTGGCCATTTTCGACGAGCTGGTGCTCCACGAGCAGCGGCAACCCCGCCTCCAGTAGCCGCTAGCCTTTGCTCCGTATCGCTTACCTGCGCCGGCCCCTTGCAGAACCACGGGTACAGCACCGGCAACAGGGACAGCGTCAGCATCGTCGACGTGATCAGCCCGCCGATCACCACCGTCGCCAGCGGCCGCTGCACCTCCGCGCCGGTCGAGGTAGAGATCGCCATCGGCAGGAAACCGAAACTCGCTACCAACGCCGTCATCAGCACCGGCCGCAGTCGCACCCGGGCCCCCTTCGAGCACCGCCCGGCGGCATTCCATGCCGTCTTCCCGCAGCCGATTCATGTAGCTCACCATCACGATGCCGTTCAGAACCGCCACGCCGAACAGGGCGATGAACCCGACCGATGCCGAGAGGTTCAGGTTCAGCCCACGAGCCCACAATGCACCGATGCCGCCTACCAGTGCGAACGGCACGTTGAGCAGAATGAGCAGCGCCTGCGGCACCGAGTCGAAAGTCGCAAACAGCAACGCGAAGATGATCAGCACCGCCGCCGGCACCACCACCAACAGCCGCCGCATGGCGCGAGCCTGGTTTTCAAACTGGCCGCCCCAGTCGATCGAGTAGCCAGGCGGTAACGGCAGTCCCGCCTCCACTCTTCTCCGCGCATCGGCCACGAAGCTGCCGAGGTCCGTGCCGCGCACGTTGGCCTGCACGACGATTCGCCGCTCAGCTTCTGCGTGAAATGGGGCGGACCGAGTTCCCGGAGGTACTGGATTCGGGCGCGCGCAGCGTCGAGCGCCGCAGAGTTCGCGGCAATCGCGAACCGCTCGCTTTCGACGCGGACGCGAAGGAGATCGGCCTCTGCCATCGCCCCCTCTCGCACTCTCAGTTCGTGATACTCCACCACCTGCCGGAACGTGTGCATCGACTCAACGAGCAGTTCATGGACTCGCTGTGCACCGGCCGCGCTCCAATAAGCATGCTTGACGCGCGCGGCGATCTGACGGGCGAGCAATTCCCATTCGAGTTCGGCGCGCCGGACATTGGCCGAAGCGGTCTCCGTCCGCAGCCCGCGCCTCCCCGAGGTCTCGATCACTTGCGAGACGTACGCATAGGTATCGGCGTCGCGCCCGTAGACGAATCCCGGCGCACAGCGGTTCATGAACTGCTCGTTGAATCGATGAACACGTTCCGGCAAGTGGTGGAGTATC
>JAEHDI010001273.1 GCA_016880505.1 Bryobacterales bacterium
CGGTGGCACAGCCTGCGGTCATGCCCAGGCCCTTTCCGCCGCCTCCCAGTCAATCCGGGATTGCCTACTTCCGCGAATTGCTGGCCGCCAAACCGGAGGAGCGCGAGAAATTGCTCGCCGGGAAATCAGTGGAGCATCGCCGCATCCTGGAAAACGGTGTGCGCACTTACGAAGCGCTGTCTCCCGAAGAACGCGAGCTTCGCCTGCGCACCATGGAACTGCGCTACCATGTGACCTCGCTCCTGCGCACGGCGCCGGTCAACCGGCCTGAGCGATTAAAACAAGTTCCCGACCGGGATCGCCCGCTCGTCGAAGACCGGCTGAGATACTGGGATAGCCTGTCTCCCGAGGACCAGAAGGAGGCGTTGGAAAACGAGCGTATCATCCGTATTTGGGGCGCCGGTCCGTGGAGTTCCCATCGGGAGATCCCCCTGACCGGCCAGGCCTCGAATCAGGTGCGGCAAATCGAGAAGCAACTCATCCGCTGGCAAACCATGCCCGACGCACGCCGTGCGCAGATTCAAAAAAACTTTCAGACGCTCTTTGAATTCAGCGACGCCGAAAAAGCCCGGGAAAAACTTCAGCCGCTGCCGCTGAGCGACGAGGAACGTAAGTTGATGCAGGCGACGCTCGACCGCTTTCAAAAACTCGCTCCGCTTCAGCGGGCCAATTGCATCAAGAACTTTGAGAAATTCGCCGAACTTTCGCCCGCCGAACGCCGGCAGTTTCTCCTCAACGCCCAGGAATGGCAGAAGATGAAGCCGGAAGATCGCGAAGCCTGGCGGAAACTGGTGAGCAAAGTTCCGCGCATGCCTCCCTTGCCACCCGGCCTGGGTCAGCCACCGCTCCCGCGGCGCGCGCTTCCGCCGGCGACCACGACCGCCGTGGCGACCAACAATCCCCCATAACCGTTGCCTGCACGGTGGCTCCGGGTTCCAAGTCGAACCAACCCTTGTCACCTGCCGCGCTGCTCTCTACGCTGCGCTGACGCGTGCAAAAGATCGCCTTTCACATCGGTTCGCTTTCCATCCACTGGTACGGCTTGCTGCTGGCCGTCGGCTTCATCGTGGGACTTTGGACCGCCAGTCGTCGGGCGATGCGCGATCGGATCCAACCGGAGAAGGTATTTGATTCCGGCATCTGGCTTATCATCGGCGCCATCGTGGGAGCGCGAATGCTTTACGTGATTTCGTACTGGGATCGACTGGTGCAGGAGCCGCTTTTTCCCAGCGCGCCATGGACAGAAGTGTTCATGGTGCAACGCGGTGGGCTGGTGTTCTATGGTGGATTGATCGGCGCGACCGTCGCAGGTCTCATTTACGTTTGGAAACATAAGCTGCCGCTCTGGAAATTTGCCGATGCCCTGGCTCCGAGCATCGCGCTGGGCTACGTGCCGGGACGCCTGGGTTGCCTGATGAATGGCTGCTGTTATGGGCGCGAAACCTCGATGCCATGGGCGATTCATTTCCCGCTCGACCACGAAACGAGGGGTGTGGGCGTTCACCCGACACAGATTTACGACGCGCTGCTGAACTTGGCGCTTTACTTCGCGCTGGCCTGGCTCCATCGGCGCAAAAAGTTCGATGGACAAATCTTCGCCAGCTACCTCATCTGTTACGCGATCACTCGCTCGGTGGTCGAAGCATTCCGCGGCGACTATCCGGTGCGTTACCTCGGCGGCGTGGTCACGCCCGCGCACTTGGTGAGCCTGCTGATCCTGGCC
>JAEHDI010001274.1 GCA_016880505.1 Bryobacterales bacterium
CAGCACATCCATCGGCGCGCCCAGGTCCTGCACTTCCAGACCGGCGAGCGCCCGCACCGTCGAATGGCGCCCGTCGCAGCCGATCACAAGGCCGCTGCGGATCTCGATCCTGTCGGCGGGTGTATCGGCGGTGACTCCCGCGACGCGGCCGTTCTCCTCGATCAGGCCGCTGGCCTCCGCCTCCATCATCAGCCGGAAGGATGGGAATTGCCGCGCTTCGGTAGCGAGAAAATCCAGGAAATCCCATTGCGGCATGAAGGCGACGAATTTGCCCCGTACCGGCAGATGGGTGAAATCGGCGAACACCGCCTCGAGGTTGCCGAACCGTCCCTTCAGCTTCGGGGTCGGCTGATAGGGCCGCTGCAACAGCCGGTCATAGAGACCCAGCTCCTCCATCACCTGCAGCGTTGAGGGATGGATGGTGTCGCCGCGGAAATCCCGCAGGAAATCGCCGTGCTTCTCCAGCACCAACACATCGATTCCGGCGCGAGCCAGCAGATAACCCAACATCATGCCCGCCGGCCCGCCGCCGGCGATACAGCAGCGGACGCTGATTTCCTTTGTCTGAGCCTCCATTGAACGCGTTGGGCCCCAGCCCTATTGCGTGACGCGTTTTTTCGCGGCGGCGATCTCCCGCACCAGCGACCTGAAATCCTCGATCGCGGCTTTCTGCTCGTTGCTGAAATCGGCGGTCTTCAGATTGTCGATCACCGCTCCTAGCGCGTCGTTGATCCGGCCCAGCTGGCGGCCATAGCTCGCGACGTCGAGCACCGCCTCTTCCACCTCCGGGTTCGATGAGCGCCCGAGATTGAGGCTGAACAAGCTGATCTGCCCGATCGGCCCGGTGATCCAGCGGAGGGGATTGATGTCTTGCCAAACATTGCCGGAGAGCGGCAGGCGGAAATTGGCCATGGGCATTCTCCCGATTGACAGGGTTTGAGGAATGGGCGGGCCGCGAAGCGGTCTACAAGTGTAGCGCGGGTAAGGCAAATCGCGAAATGACGCATCTGTGACGGCGGTTATTAAATTTAGTAGTGACTTAATTAAGTAGATGCGCAAATATGACGATATGGACAGCCTCATGGCCCTGGCGGATCCAACCCGGCGGCAGATCGTGGAGATGCTCGGCCGGGGAGCGCTCGCCTCCGGCGAGATCGCGGAGAGCTTCGCCATCAGCGCGCCCGCGGTATCCCAGCATCTGAAGGTGCTGCGGGAAGCGCGGCTGGTGGACGTCCGCGTGGACGCGCAGCGGCGCATCTACGCGATCAATCCCCTCGGCCTCGCCGAGATCGATGACTGGCTGGCGCGGGTCAGGCGCTTCTGGTCGGAGCGGCTCGACGACCTGGAACGTGAGCTGCGCAAACCCGAGAAAAAACGGAGAAAGAAATGAACCCATTCGAGGTTTCCAACAACGAATACGGCACGGTCAGCGAAATCGACACGGTCCGGTTCCAGCGTGTGCTGCCCGGCCCGATCGAGCGGGTCTGGGAATACCTCACTGACTCGGAGAAACG
>JAEHDI010001275.1 GCA_016880505.1 Bryobacterales bacterium
CCGCCCTCGCCGGCGGAGCCATCGGCTCGCATCTCGGCAGCAGGCGCTTTCCGGTCTTCACCGTTTCGCTGCTGCTCGCCGCCGTGCTCATCATCGGCGTGTGAACTCGTTTTCGCCGGCGACAATCGGAATGTCGAGGGCGTTCTTTACCTCAGCGCAGCCGGTGAAGTCGTCCGGTTCCACCGGCTCCTCGAACCAGTACGGTTCGTACTTTTCGACCATCCGCCCGAAGCGGATCGCATCGTAGGCATTCCAGGCGTTGTTGGCGTCTAGCAGAACGTCAATGTCCGGACCGACGGCGTCGCGGACGGCGCGCACCCTCTCGGCGTCCTGCCGCATCGGTCCCCAGCCAACCTTCATTTTGACGGCCCGGAAGCCTTCGCTGACGTATCCCTCCATCTCAGCAGCCAGTTCCTTCGGGCCTTTCCCCTCCTGGTAGTAACCGCCGGCCGCGTAGACGCGGAGCTTCTCGTTATACGCGCCCAGCACCTTGTAGACGGGAAGATTGAGCGCCTTGCCAATGATGTCCCAGATAGCGATGTCCACGGCGCCCATCGCGCGAATGTATTCACCCTTGGCGACCGGCTTGCGGTTGTGCCGGTACATCCGGTCCCAGATGCGCTCGATGTAAAAGGGGTTCTCTCCCTGAATGCGCGCAAGAAGCTGGTTCTCGATGATGCTGTTCCGGCCGGACAGGCTGCGGCCGGTGATGCCTTGGTCGGTGTAGATCTCGAGCTGCGACATGCCAGGCGGCCCGCCGCCGCTTTCGATGATCGAGTTGCGCTGGCGTGGCGTGCGTCCGGGAAACTGGAGGTGGAGAAATCCGATCCCGGTGATCTTCAGGTCGGGTGGGTCGCCAGGCAGAGCAGGGCGGGGGAGGACCAGCCCCGCGGCCGTGCCAAGGCTCGTCCAGAGAAACTGACGCCGGTTCATATTCACGCTCCCGATTGTAGCCCGAGGCGGCGTCAGCGTCGGAGCGAGTATTCTCCCGGCGGGCCCTCAAAGTACAACGATCCTGCGCTACCTGTCACGTGGATTGCCGGGTGAACGATGCGCCCGTCACACCAGACCTGCCAGGTTCCTTCCGAGAGATCGGCGACCAGGTACTTCAGCGTGCCCTCTCCGGTGGCGGTGAAGGCGACGGGCCTGGTAGCCGGGCGGCCGTCGCGGGCAAAGAGCACGAGCCGGTCCGCAATCCGCACGCCGACCATGGGGCCGGCCTCGATCTTGGCGACAGGCAACACGGCATTTCTCTCGGGATCGGTGATCTGAATGACGTTGAGGAACAGGTCCTCGGACGAGGGGCTCTTCGGCGAGAGTTCCACGCGCCAAGCGCCGAGTTCGTATGTGTTCGGGTCGCCGCGCGAGATGTCGTTGGGGAAATTCTCACCGAAGACCCAGAACTCTTTGCCCGGCCCGCCGACCTTGACGAACTCGGTATTCACCGCCTCAGGGAGCAGTGTGTGGTTGATCAACCGGCCGCTCCAGCCTCTCTCGTGCAGAGATACAACGGTGCGGTCCTCCC
Organism: Bryobacterales bacterium; assembly: GCA_016880505.1. Taxonomy (GTDB): domain Bacteria; phylum Acidobacteriota; class Terriglobia; order Bryobacterales; family Bryobacteraceae; genus JAEHDI01. The sequence goes on from JAEHDI010001275.1 coordinate 1,526, forward strand.
GAACCTCGGGTTCCTCCATGCTGTGAAGGAGCCAGTATTTCTTGAACGACGGGTCGGCCGAGACGACTCTGTCAAAGACGATCAGCGCGGCGGGCGTCGCTTCTCCAGCGAGGTTCAGGAAGACGAAGGACCGCTTCACTTCTTTCACCTTGGCGCTGTAGGCTTCGGTAATATCGCCCTTCAGATACGAGAAAGCCGGCCTCTGAGGATCGGGGCCGAACCAGTAGCCTCCGACTGCGCCCGTCTTGTATCCGCGCGAAAGCAACACGTCGAGCGTGCCCGGCTCCCTCCAGTTGTTCGGGAGACGCTGGCCGCCGTCGTTGCGGAGGTCGCGAGAGGCGGACAAGGCGAACTTCTCGGCCGGGTCGTAGATCAGCAGGGTGTTGTGGGCGATCGTGCGCCTGTAGTAGTTGCTGTGGTGGGGACTCCCGTAAGCTCCCGACGTGCCCTGGTAGTTACCGGAGTCCACCGCCAGAGGGCCCTTGTGGTAGATCTGAAAAGCTCCTGCGTCGAGGTGCTGATGGTTGCCGAAGTAGTAGGCGTTCACCTTCATCTCGGCGATGACGCTGTCCTCGCCCCAGCCTGTGCGCGCTACCATCCAGCCGTACGGAAATCCCATATAGCGTGTGAGGGGAAGGTCGGACGCCGGCAGCGGCTTCAGGTCCGGGTCGCTCCAGAGGAACTGAAAGAGCTTGTTCATTGGATCGATGCCGGGATTGCGTAAGTAGTCGCCAAGCACATAGCCATCGCCGTAGTAACTCGCGCTTAGAAGCGAACGGAGTTTCGGGTCACGGCTCTGGCCGTCGCCCGCGCGGAGGAGCTGACCGTCCGGGCGATGCATGTAAATCCATTGATAGGGCACGAACTGCTGGGCGGGATGATAGACATTGCCCGCGCCGAGCCGGTCGAAAATCCAAAGAGGATAGAGGTCCGAGCTGAAACGGGTCTCCGAGTACGACGTGCCTTGATGGAAGGCGTGGCCCGGATACCAAAAGTTGCGGGCGGGAAGAAGGCCAGTGAAGAAGGTGACCGCGGCGTGGCGGTACATCTCGGGGTCCTCGTCGTAGATGGCGAGCCCGGCGGCGAGCATGTCGCGCATCACCATCCACTCGGAACCGTGCCCCGTCACCCAGCCCATGGGCCGGGGCGGGTAGCCGCACTCGAGCTGCCGGGCGAAGCGAAGGATTTGATCCAGAAAAGCCTGTTTCTGCTCGGCCGTAAGCAGCGGATAGCACCAGTCATAGGCGACCGATCCTGTGACCAACATGCGTCCGATTGGGCGGGTGACGTCCTGCGCTTTAGGATCATACTCCGCTTTCTGAAGGGTCGCGAGCGCGAGTGCGAGCGTGCGCCGGCCGAGTTCCACGTCACGCGTGAGGAGGTATCGCAGGGCGTCGACTTCGATGCGGATCTGTACGTTGCTCTCCGCGAGCGTCTGCATCTCGTCCCACACGGGCTTGAGGGTAGGATGGGTAGTGCGGCGGCGGAGATCGTCGATATCGCGGGATCGCAGGAACACGCGGGGGTGCTCGGCGGGCGGGGCCGGGACGGAGACTCCGCCGGCGTCCATCCACTTCGCGTCGACAATCTTACTGGGTTGCGCCGCCAGAGGCGACGCGCAGGTGAGGACCAACAAAAGAGCGATGACGTGCATGAAATCTCCTGACCAGAGGCGCAGGGTATCACACCGGAGCCGGAAGACGCCGCGATGGAAGTGCTACCATGCACAAGCGAGAACTGCATGAAGATGACAACTTTGATCCTCGTGTGCTGCGTGCTGGCGGCGACGCCGGTGCTAGCACAGTCTTCGGGCGCGACGATCCTTCAGCAGATCCGTTCACACCGCGACGGCGTGGCCTTGTGGTGGCTTGGCAACGACGGCTGGCTGATCAAGTCCGGTAGTGTGCTCCTGGCGACGGACCTCGATCTCGAATCCGGGAGCCGTATCCAGCCGCCGCCGATCTCAGCAGCGGAACTAGCCGAAGTTCTGGATGTCGCCTTTGTGACTCATCATCATGGGGACCACTTCAACGAACCCACGCTCCAGATCCTCGGGCGCGGAACACGGTGCACCTTCGTGCTGCCGAAGACATGCCTGAAGGGCGCCGCGGAGATCGGGATCCCGAAAGAACGGATCATCGTGCCTCAACCCGGGCGGTCGTTCGAGGTCAAGGGCGTCCGGGTGGAGCCGACGCACGCCATCCACGGCAACCAGGAGTTCACGGTGCTCACGCGGGAGCCGGATTTCGTCGAGTCGATCGCCGCCAACTGCGGGTACGTCCTCCACCTCGGCGGGAAGAAGTTCTTCCAGCCGGGCGATTCCGTGCTGACCGAGGAGCACCTCGCGCTGAAGGACATTTATGCGCTTTTCGTCTCACCGACGGTCCACAACATGTACGTCGACCGGTCGATGATTCTCATCAACAAGCTGGAGCCGGCGTACATCTTTCCGCAGCACTTCGAGACGTACGAGTCGACGGACGACAACGCCTTCTGGACAACGGGCTACCCCGACGAGCTGAAACTGCGGCTCTCCGGGGAGCTCCAGAAGCGTTATCACAAGCTGAAACAGGGCGAAATGTTCGTGGTTCGATGAGCGGCCCTCGCGGCGAGCATGCCGGTCTGATCCGAGGACGAGAATTGAATTACAATCGGGTCCTCATATCATGGACGGCAATTTCGGCATCGCATCCCTGCTGATTTTGATCAGCGGCGTCTTGAACGCCTCCTTTCCACTCCCGATGAAATTCTCGCGGGAGTGGCGCTTTGAAAACAACTGGCTGGCGTTCACCACCCTGGCTCTGCTGGCAGTTCCAGCGGGACTGGCAGTGATGATCGTGCCGGAATTTCGGCAGATCTACGCGGCTGCTTCGCCCGCTGAGTTTCTGCCGGGCATCGTATTCGGCTTTCTTTGGGGTACCGCGCAGGTGACGTTCGGCCTGAGCATCGAGATGGTCGGCATGGCGATGGCGTTCGCCATTGTGGTCGGCATGAGCGCGGTGATCGGTAGCCTCACGACCCTGCTGGTGCTCAATCCGGAGGAAGCGTTGGGGTCTCGGGGGCTGATCCTGCTGGCGAGCGCGGTGATCCTGGCG
>JAEHDI010001276.1 GCA_016880505.1 Bryobacterales bacterium
GATGGCGAAGTATCTGAACACGCAGCCTGGCTACCTCGGTACGATGCTGCGCAGTCGCGCGAAAAGCCGTGGCCGCCGGATCCTTGTGTTCGTCGATCAATTCGAGGAGCTCTACACCCAGACGCAAGATCCCGAAGCGCGCGCCGCGTTCATCGCCTCGCTCGCCGCGGTCGCCGACGACGCGACGAGCCCGCTCCGGGTCGTGCTGTCGATCCGGTCGGACTTCCTCGATCGCGTGGTCGAACACGCGCAGTTCGTGCACGAGCTCACGCGCGGCCTGTTCTTCCTCGCCCCGCCCGACCGCGCTGGGCTCCTCGTCGCCTCGTTCCGCCGGATGCTCATCGGAGAAGATCCGCTCAACGTGGAAGCGCTCTTCGAACGGATTCGCACGGCCGGAATCTTCGCCGGAGCACAGGCCGGCCAGTATGTCGCCGCCCTTTCGGGCGTCGAGATTGCGTTGTGGGACCTCGGAGGCAAGGCCGTCGGCTTGCCGGTCTATCAATTGCTCGGCGGCAAGGTTCGCGACCGCATTCGCCTCTATTGCGACACCCAGGCGCCGGAGCCGGAAGACACGCGGGCGAAAGAGCGTTTTCGCCGGATCGAGGAACTCGGCTTCACCGCGATCAAGATCGATCTCGACGATGGCCGCGACCCGATGCGTTGGGACCCGGTCAACTGGACTGCGAGCAATGCGGAAATCGACACGATGATCCGCAAGGCGTCCGTCGCTCGTGGGGCCCTGGGCAAGCGAACCGACCTCGCGGCCGACATGCATGGCCGCTACGACATGACCACCGGAAAGCGTGTGGCGATCGAACTCGAGCCGCTTCGTCTCCTCTGGCTCGAGGAGCCGGTACCGGCCGAGAACGTCGACGCGATGCGCGACGTCCGCGAATCGACAAAGACGCCCATCTGCTGCGGCGAGAACCTGTTCCTCAGGCATGGGTTCCGCGAGGTGCTGGAAAAGAAAGCCGCGGACATCCTGATGCCCGACATCCAGAAGTGTGGGGGGCTGCTCGAGTCGCGCAAGATCGCCGACATGGCGCATACTTACTACGTTCCGGTCGCGCCGCACTGTGTAGTCTCGCCAGTCGGGACGATGGCGTCTTGCCACGTATGCGCCGCGATCCCGAATTTCCTGGTGCTCGAGTGGCACTGGATCCAGCGGCTTGAAGTATGGCGGCAGTTTGTCAAGGAAGGCGACATCATCGAAAAAGGATTCATTCCCGTGCCGGAACGGCCGGGAATTGGCGTGGAGATGAACGACGAAGTGGCGAAGCAGCACCGCACGCCCGGCACTGGTTGGTTCGAGCCTTCAGGAGAATGAGATGGGAATCCAAATGATGGCGGCCGTCGCAATCACAGCCAGCCTTTGCGCGGGTCAGGTGACGCCGGACCCAAAACTGCGTGCGAGTCGAGACACCTACCATCCGGTGATGGAGGTACTCAAGCAGCAGCGTACGGAGCTCACTGTCGCGCAGATCGACGAACTCAAGAAGCTGCCTATCGAGGCCGTGTGGGCGGTGCTTCAACGGCTGGGCTACACCAACTGCTTCCACGCCGGACTGCAATCCACGCGTCCGGCGGAGAAGCTCGCAGGACGTGCGCTGACGATCCGTTACCTGCCGCGGCGGCCGGATCTCGACGAGGCAATGAACACGTTGGCAAAGGAAGGCGACTGGCCGCGCGCATACAATGTCCGCGCCGCAGAAGAGGCCAAGCCGGGAGACGTCCTTGTCGTCGACCTCGGCGGCACCGTTCCCGACGGCGTCTTCTTCGGTGACATCTCGGCGCTGGGCGCGCAAATGGCGGGGGCGCGCGGTGCGGTGCTCTGGGGATCGACACGTGACCTCTCCGAGCTCCGGCTGATGGAAGGCTTCCCGGTCCTGGCGGTGGGCTTCGATCCCAAGGGCGCCGTGCAGGTCGGGGTTGATTGGAATGTTCCGGTGCGGGTCGGGTCGGTGACGGTGATACCGGGAGACGCAGTACTGGCCGATGAAGAGGCGGTGCTGTTCTTCCCGCCGCAACTTGCGGACAAGGTGATCGAGCAGGTCAAGACGTACGTCGAGCGAGAGGACTATGAGCGCGATCTTGCCCGGCAGAAGAAGCACCGGTTCCGGGACGTCTATCCGATGAGCCCGGAGCTCCAGAAACAGTTTGAAGAGACGAGGAAGAAGAAATGAAAACCAGATATTTCCTGATTGTGGCGGTTCTCGTGTTCGCGGTCTCGATCGTGGTGGCGGTGAGCCGAGGTTCCCAGCAGGTGGCCGCCGATCCGATCATCGAGGGATTTCAAAAATCGACGGTTGCCTCGGTGGCCGATGCGGTCGATCAGGTGGTTGGCGAGCGCGGCTTCCTTTCCCATGACATGCGCCCGATGATCCCGGGCAAGTTCGTCGGACGCGCGCGGACCGCACTGGTCCGCCCGGCGCCCCCGGAGAAGGCCACTCCCGCGCTTGCGGTGAAGCACTCGGTCGAGATGATCGAAGGTTCGAAGCCCGGCGCCGTCGGCGTCATCGTCATGGAGGACGGCCTCGATGTAGCGGCCATTGGGGGCCTGATGGCCACAACGGCGAAGGCGCGCGAAATGGCAGGCATGATCCTCGACGGCGGAGTGCGCGATCTCGCCGAGATCCGCGCGCTGGACCTTCCCGTGTACGCGCGCAGCGTGACGCCGGCAACGGCGGTGGGACGCTATGCGAGCGTCTCCCAGGGCGAGCCAGTGACTTGCGGCGGCGTCACCATCAAACCGGGCGACATCATTGTCGCGGGTGAGGATGGCGTGGTACGGGTTCCCGCGGAGAAAGCGGCCGAGGTCCTGGCTAAGTCGCAAGAGATCGATGAACGCGAATCGAAGATGGTTCCGTTCATCAAGAAATTCAAGTCACTCACGAAGGCGATCCAGGTGTTCAACCGGATATGAACGGGCTCGGCCGCAGGGCGTTCCTGGCAGCGTGCTCGGCCGGTGCGCTGCCCCTGCGCGCGAGCCCTCTTCCGCGCATCCCGCGCGAGAATCTCAAAATCAGCGACATCCGTGTGACATTGCTCTCCCATGAACTCCCGCGCGAGAAGCAATGGGTGACGGCCAGCTTCGTCGTCTGGAAAGCCGACGCGATCCTCGTCGAGGTGTTCACTGACAAGGGCATCACCGGCATCGGCGAGCCGAGCCCGTATGGCGGGCCGGAGGCGGTGAAGAAGTTCATCGATGAGGAGATCCGGCCCCGTCTGATCGGCAAGAACCCCTTTGACGTCGAGCACCTCACGTGTACCTGGGGCGACTCTCCGTTCCGCTATCAAGTGGCGTGGGCAGGCGTAGACGCGGCGCTCTGGGATATCATCGGCAAGGCGAAGGGCACGCCCGTGTACAAACTGCTCGCAGGCGACGTCAGGCCGGAGCCCCACATCCGGATGTACGCGAGCGGCGGCGTCGAATACGCCTGGTACAAGCGCCCCGAAGATCTCATCGAGGAAGCGGTGCGCCACAAGGAGAATGGCTACACTGCGTTCAAGTTCCGCATCGGCACGGAATGGAAGAACAGCGGCATGACGATCCCGAAGTACATCCCGTACCTGAGGAAGATGCGGGAGGCGGTCGGGCCGGGCTTCGACCTGATGCAGGAAAGCAACATGCGTTGGACGCTCGAGGAGTGCCTGGAGATCTGTCCCGTGCTTGAAGAACTGAAGTTTCTCTGGTTCGAGGAGCCGGTCAATCGCCGCGCCGAGGGCGCCATCGAGAATTACATCAAGATCAATCGTGCGCTTCCGACGGTGAAGGTTTCCGGCGGCGAAACGATGACGACGCGATTCGATTTCAAGCAGTGGGTCGACCGCGATGCCTACGAGATCGTGCAGCCGGACGTCAACACGACGGGGCTCACCGAAGGATGGCACATTTCACGGGTGGCCAGTTTGCAGGGCAAGCCATGCTGCCCGCACAACTGGCACGGAGGGTTGACGACGATGGCCAACGCTGCGTTGGTCGCCGCCATCCCGAATCGCCTGATGCTCGAGCTGAACCAGACCTTCAATCCACTCAAGGAAGAGGTCTTCAAAGATCCGCTCGTGGTCAAGAAGGGCTACATGGATCTGCCGGACAAGCCTGGCTTCGGCGTCGAACTGGCCGCAAACCTAGCGAACAAGTTTCCATATGCCCCTGGACCGTACATGAAACCGAACCCGGACCTACCGCCGGTGTAAGCTTCAGCCAATTCTGAGCCCTGAGCGGCGGCCACCAGGGTAAGGCGGCCGTGGCGCGTATCAGTGCCCTGTCACCGACTCCCGAACGGCACTCATCGGCGAGGTGTGAGAGATGGGTGATTCTGTGCGAGCCAGGGGCGGATCTCCTGCCGCAGCCGCACGGCGAGCCCGATCATCTCTTCCGCCTCGAGGTCAGAGATCGTGTGAGCCCGTCCGGCAAGACTCAAGGTCACGATCAACGACGTCGAGGAGGTCGGCGATCTCCTGC
>JAEHDI010001277.1 GCA_016880505.1 Bryobacterales bacterium
CCGTATGGGCAGTCCGAGGACCCTTCCTCGCCCCACTATAACGATCAGGCGAAACTGCACAGCCGCAGGCAGGCAAAGCGGTTCCGATTCACGGCGTCCGAGATTCTCGCCAACACGAAGTCCGTATGGGGCGATCCCGAGCGGCTGAAGCGGCTCGCGGTGGAGGAGGGGCGATGAGACTTCTCCCTGTTCTTCCGTTACTCCTGCTGGTCTCCGCTGTGGGCGCCGAGCGAACCGCCAGCCTGAAGGTGCTCATCTCCTGGGGTCACGATGCAGCGCAGGCTCAGCGCTACTGGGTGAAGCCGGAGCCTGCCGACGACAGGCTGAAGGTCCGAAATGCCGTCGGCGTCTTGCTCGAAGCGGGGGAGGTCGAAAAGGAGGGCGCGTGGGAAACGAACGCGGGCGGTGGTGACATCGACGGCGTCGAGTTCGAGTTGGAATACGACAGCACGCCGGACAAGCCGGTCGACAACTTGCACATCATCTGGTCCGACCTGATCGCCGCTGCTGACGCTGATACGGCACGGCGTCTGAGTCGCGAGCCGGCACTGCGTGTGAATCCACAGAAACTCACGGTGCGGATGAACCCCGAGGGAACACGAGGTTTCAGTGTCACTGTTGAGCAACTTCTGGCCGAGGGAGCTCTGTGGATTCCATCGCACGGAGTCTACATCTCCACGGGAGACCGGATGCTGCCATTCGAGGAGCATCAGAATGCGCTCCAGAACGGAATGCACCGCCGGGTGCTCGATGAGGTCCGCCGCGAACCCGAGGCGACCTATCGCAAGTACACGGCACTCTGGGAGGACATGGGCCACCCGGCTTACACCAATCCCCAGCAGCGCGGGCCGGGGCACATTGTTGGGGTGACGTGGGACAGCGCGATCGCAAAGTTCGGCGTCGATCGCGGCGCGGGCGTCTGGAACGATTACGGCAACCCGGACAAGTTCCAGTTCTGGTTTGACTTTGCCGACCTGACCAAAGGGATCACACCACATTGGAAGGGACAGAGCCTCAAAGACGGACTGCCGGTGATCACCACAGTCCTCGAACGTGAGGGCGTCAGGTACGAGGTTGAGCAGTTCGCGTACCCGTTGAACGGTCCGCCGCCCTCGAGGCGTGGCGACATCCCGATGGTCCTGTTCCAGAAAGTGCGGCTCACGGACCTGACCGGGGAACCGCGCGAAATCCCTATCAGAATGGCCCACCGGCGGCAGTTTCCCTCCCACGTCAACTCCGCCATAGAGATGGAGCGGCAAGGAAACACGGCGCTATTCCGCGAAGCGGGCTACCGCCGTGCGCTGTTCTCCGTTGAGGCGCCGGAGGGAGAACTCTACTGGAGCGGGACGCGCGACTACCAGCGCGAGCAGAAGCGCATCGACGCGACGCTGATCCTGAACCTTCCGGCGAGAGGCTCCCGGGAGTTCGTCGTGAAGCTGCCGTCGCCGCCGGTCGAACCGGAAGACACTGCGAAACTGACCGGGCTGGACTTCGCGGCCGCACGCGCAAGCACCTTGAAGTTTTGGTCGGACTACGTGGCGCGAGGCGCGCAATTCCTCGTGCCGGAGAAGGCCGTGAACGATCTGTTCCGCGCCAGTCTCTGGCATGCCCTCCGGTTGCCCCGGCGCCACGGCGGGGAG
>JAEHDI010001278.1 GCA_016880505.1 Bryobacterales bacterium
CCGGTAATGGCCGGCCAGGGAGCGCTCCGCACCGCCGAGGCCGTCAGCACCCCACCGGACTACTTGCGCCGCTGCCGGTCGCCGAATCTGCTTTCGGCGAAGTTCTACATCGAAGGGGTGGAGAGACAGTTCCGTACCGGGCATTTCGATTGGGGGTGCCGGGCGGGCGCCACGTTCTTCGATATCAAGCCCAACGGCGATTTCTGGCTCTGCCAGGACCAGCCGTCGCGCAGTCCGCTCAACATCCTCGATCCCGCGTTCCGCCAGAAACTCCGCGCTAGCGACTTCAAGTACCGAAAGGAATGCACCGGATGCACCTATTCCTGCTACTACGTGACGCAGAACGGCCTCAGCCCCCGCCACTGGCCTGACATGGCCCTGCTGTGGTGGACGTCCAACACCATCCACGGTGATCCCTGCCGGCAGGCCGCACGACGCTACGGCTGGCTCGCCGGACTGGGGATGTACCTTCTCCTGAAATTGCGAGGCGGCGTCTCCGCCACGGCTGCCGCGGCTCTGGCAGTCTTGCTCCTGATGGCCGCGTGATGTCCCCTCGTGCGGCACACGCGGAAATCAAAGCAATCAACTGAGATGGAAGGGGATAGCTGGCGCGCCCGGAGGGACTCGAACCCCCGGCCTACTGGTTCGAAGCCAGTCGCTCTATCCAGCTGAGCTACGGGCGCGCGGCTGGAACCATTATACTGGTCCACCCGCTGCCCGCATTGTGGATAGGCCGGTGAACCGGGAGGGCGGCATCCGGTATAATTCACGGGGCGGTAATACTGTCCTCGAAAGGAACTCCCATGCGAAAGAAAGTCACTGTGGTCGGCGCCGGTAACGTCGGCGCCAATTGCGCCCTGCGCATCGCGGACAAAGAACTTGCTGACGTGGTCCTTGTCGACGTCGTCGCGGGAGTGCCGCAAGGCAAGGGGCTCGACCTGTTGCAGTCGGGGCCGGTACAGGGGTACGACGTCACTGTCACCGGCGCCAACAACTACGAACCGACGGCCGAATCCGACATCGTCGTCATTACCGCGGGATTCCCACGCAAACCCGGGATGAGCCGCGACGATCTTCTCATCGCCAACTACGAAATCGTGAAGACTGCCACCGAACAGGCGGCGAAGTACTCCCCGAACAGCATCATCATCGTTGTGACCAACCCGCTCGACGCCATGTGCTGGACTGCCTACACGGTGTCGAAGTTCAGCAAGAACCGCGTCGTCGGCATGGCCGGGATCCTCGATACGGCGCGCTTCCGCACGTTCATCGCCCAGGAACTGTCAGTCTCGGTGGAAAACATCACCGCGCTCGTCCTCGGTGGCCATGGGGACACGATGGTTCCGCTGGTGCGGCTCAGCAGCGTCTCAGGCATTCCGCTGACGGAACTGCTCGACCAGTCGACGCTCGACCGGCTCGTCCAACGCACGCGCGACGGCGGCGCCGAAATCGTCCGGTATCTCAAGACTGGCAGCGCCTACTACGCACCCTCAGCCGCGGCTGTTGAAATGGTGGAGTCGATTCTGAAAGACAAGAAGAAGGTCCTACCCTGCGCCGCGTACCTCGAAGGCGAGTATTGCATCAACGGGCTGTTCGTCGGCGTGCCTGTGAAGTTGGGCGCCGGCGGCATCGAGAAGATTTACGAGGTCAAGCTGTCGGTCGAAGAAAAGGCCATGTTGAACAAAAGCGCGGCCGCGGTACAGGAGCTGATCGAGATCCTGAAGCCGAAGCTCAGTTGAGCGGAAGGCAGGCCGCGGGCTCCCAAGGGCAGCGCGCGGCGTGATCCCGCTCGATCTCGAGCAGACGGTTGTACTTGGCAAGCCGTTCGGAGCGGGCCACGGATCCCACTTTGATTTGTCCCGCTCCGGAGGCGACCGCGAGGTCCGCCAGGAAGGAATCCTCCGTTTCCCCGGAACGGGCCGAAATTACAGCCCGAAAGCCAGCCTCGCGGGCCATGTCGATCACCTGGAACGTTTCCGTCAGCGTGCCGATCTGATTCATC
>JAEHDI010000168.1 GCA_016880505.1 Bryobacterales bacterium
GGCGTCGGAGAGGCCTTCCCGTATAACTCCAACTCGCTGTACAACTCCATGCAGGTCACGGTGACACGGCACCTGACCACGGGTCTCGGCTTCCTGGGGGCGTATACCTGGTCCAAAACGCTGACCTATGTCGACAGCAACGGTCCGGGCGCGTACTACGCCACGGTGCAGGATTACTTCAACCGCGGCCTGGAGCGCTCGGTGGCGAGCTTCAACTACCCGCATTCGTTCAAGTTGACATGGGTCTACGAAGTACCGTTCGGCAAGGGCCGGCGTTGGGACCTCGGTCCGGCTAACTACGTGGTTGGCGGCTGGCAGTTCGCGGCCAATCAGCAGTACCGTTCGGGCGATCCGCTCTCGATCGGGCAGGGTGGATTGGACATCCCGGATGGTTTTTCATCGGGCATCCGTCCTGACGCGACGGGCGTGAAAACAACTTTGGGCGGTGCGCCAAGCAAGACCGACTGGTCCGAACCCACTCCGTACCTGAATCCGGCAGCGTTCACGGAAAGCCCGCGAACGGGCGCCGGTGTTCCCTTGCGGGTAGGAACCGCGCCTAGGGTCCTGTCCAGCACTCGCGGCCCGCACTCAATGTCGGAGAACTTCCGCATGACCAAGAGCTTTCCGATCTATGAGCGGATCAAGTTCCAGGCCGGCATCACGATGACCAATCCGCTCAACCGAACGAGCCGCTACATAGTCAGTACCACCGTCGGAGACTCCGGCTATGGACAGTTACTCCAAGGCGGCGGTGGACGGACATTGCAGATCGACGGCCGCTTCGAGTGGTAATCAACTTGTAACAGCTTCACTTTCGGGCCCCGGCCGCAAGACCGGGGCCTTTTTCTTTTCTTGGGGTGTGCGGACCGCTCTCCACTCCCTGATGGTCGCGGCTCTGCTTGCGGTCGCGGTAAGCTTCCGGTTGACATGGGGTCCGCTCAACCTCGACAATCGGTAGCTTCGTATGGAACACAAGGGCCTCAGAGCAGCAGACCAGACCGATGCCGAATTGTTCGGGCGCATCGAATCCACACTTTACACCGCCGCGGTCGCGGACGCTTTGGACGAACTCGGTATCCGCAACCAGGCGATGACGGAGAACCTACGGCCGGTAACGGTCCGGCATTGCTTCGCCGGGTGGGCGCGGACGATCGCGTGTGCGGACCAGCACTATACGCCGGCTGAACCTTACGCGAAGGAAATCGCTGCCATGGACAGCATTCTTCCCGGCGAGGTTGTGGTCGTCTCTACGGGAGAGTCACGGCGCAACGCTCCGTGGGGCGAACTGCTTTCCACCGCCGCCGTCGCACGGGGATCGAGAGGCGCGGTGATCCACGGTCTGGTGCGCGACGTGAAGAAGATCGACGAGGTCGGCTTCGCAGTGTTCGCCGCCGGCATCAAGCCGGTGGACTCGAAGGGCCGCGGTATCGTCGTCGAATACGGCACACCGGTCGAATGCGGCGGCGTGGTCGTTTGTCCGGGCGACCTGGTATTCGCTGACTTTGACGGCGTCGTAGTGGTGCCCGCGGCCGTCGTTCCCGACGCCGTCCGGCTAGCGACCGAGAAGGTCACCAAAGAGAACCACACCCGCGAGGAACTTCGGCGGGGGGCGTACCTCCGAGACGTCTACGAGAAGTATGGAGTATTGTAGACGGGATTCCGCCGCTCTTCGCCCACGGCTGATATTCTGAAAATAATGCCTAGCGCGAAGTTCAGTGTCAGGGTGTTGTGCGTCTTCGCTGCCCTGCTTCTTGTCTCCTGCAAATCCACAGCGAAGAAGCGAGCGTCCGGCGGTGAGGCGACGGCGCCGCTGCGCAAGCTAAACGTCGTGGTCGTTACCATCGACACCCTCCGCGCGGACCGCCTCGGCTGTTACGGGTACTCGAAAATCGAAACGCCGGTGTTGGACGGCCTCGCAAAGCGTGGCGCCCTGTTTGAGAACGCGGTCGCGGAGACGCCCCTCACACCGCCGTCGCATGCGAGCATCTTCACGGGCCAGAACCCGAACGTCCATGGAGTCCGGAACACGGGTGGATTCGTACTGCAGTCCTCGTCGACGACGCTGGCGGAGATTCTCCAGCAACAGGGCTGGGACACCGCCGCTTTCATCGGAGCTTCGGTACTGAAGAAGCTATTTGGCTTCAACCAGGGCTTCGCCGTTTATGACGACGAGATGCCTAAACCCGGCAAAGGACGGGACGCGCGGGAGTACCCCGAGCGGCCCGCAGGCGCGGTGGTCGACCGAGCGATTCAGTGGCTCAACGGACAGTCGGGCAAGCCGTACTTCATGTGGGTCCATGTGTTCGATCCGCACATGCCCTACGAGCCGCCGGCGCCGTTCCGGCAGCAGTACGCCGGCCGGCCGTACGACGGCGAAGTCGCCTACGCGGACCGGGAACTCGGACGGCTGTTCGAGGCCGTGCAGAAGAAAGACAACGCCGGGAACACGCTCCTCGTCGTTCTGTCAGACCACGGGGAAAGCCTCGGAGAGCATGGCGAATACACGCACGGAATTTTCCTCTACGACGTGACGTTGCGCGTTCCGTTCATCCTGGCGGGTCCAGGAGTGCCGGCCGGCATGCGGGTTTCACGGCAGGCCCGAACGATCGACGTACTGCCAACGATCCTCGATCTGATGGGAGGCAAGGCTCCGGGTGGCATTCAGGGAACCAGCCTTGTGCCGGCGCTGACGGGTAAGGACATCGCCACACAACACGCGTATGCCGAGACGCTGTATCCGAAGATGAACATGGGCTGGAGCGAGCTGCGCGCAGTGCGGTCACTGCGGTGGAAGTTCATCCGCGCACCGAAACCCGAGTTGTACGATCTGTCCCAGGACCCGCACGAGACGGCCAACGTGATCGACCGTTTCCCGAAGGAGAGGGCCGAGATGGAAGCGCAGCTCAAGGCCATCGCGGGCGACGGCAAGGAGAAGGTGGACACGGCGATGGTGGACCAACGGACGCTCGAACAGTTGAAGTCCCTCGGCTACCTCGCCAGCTTCACCCCGCGGCAGTTCGAACTGACCGGGACGGGCATCGATCCGAAAGATCGCGTGAACATTCTGCGGATCTTCGAGTTGGCCGTTTCGGGCGAGTCCAAACTCTCGCCTGCGCAACGCATGGAGATGCTCAAACAGGCGGTGGCGGAAGACCCGACGAACCCGTCGGTCTACTACCACCTCGGCACGGAATACGAGAAGGCGGGGCGTTTTAAGGATGCGATGCAGCTTTACCAGGGAGCGACGGAAGAAGGCATCCGCAACGGGCGACTCTACTCCCGCATCGCAGATCTCTATCTTCGCGAGGGGAACAAGAGCGAGGCGATTTTCAATTACGAGAAGGCAGCCCAGTTCAACCCGTCCGACGTCGAGAGCCAGAACAATCTGGCCATGGCGTACCTGGAAAACGGCCGCGTGGCCGACGCCGACCGTGTCTACAACTGGATCCTCGCCACTGGCGAGCAGCACGCGCCTGCTTACAACGGGCTCGGCCTGATTGCGATCCAGCGGCAGGATCCGGCAACGGCGCGCGGGTACTTTGAGAAGGCCGTGGCAATCGATCCGGACCTCGTGGAAGCGCAATTGAACCTCGGGCTCATCTATAAGATGATGGGCGACCGCACCCGGGCGCGCGAGTGCTTTGAGAAATTCCTCGCAAAGGCGTCGCCGCGACAATACGCCGGCATTATTCCCAAGGTGAAAGAGGAGTTGGTGCTGTTGCGTTAAGCTCGAAGGAAGAGGTTATGTCGCCGCTGCGTGTGCTTCCGTTCGCCCTCGCGTTACTTCCGATCAGCGGATTTGCTCAGGTAACGGGCCTTGCCGTCTGTGATTTACTCCGGAGCGCCGAACTGTCACGGAGCGGACGCGAGGCGCTGGCGAGCAAACAGTATCCTACGGCGGCGCGCGACCTTCGAGAGGCTTACAAAGCCTGCCCATCCCAGCATGGTCTGCTCCTGGATTGGTCGAGGGCCCTCTCCTACCAGCGCGAACACCAGGAGGCCATCCAGGTGGCGCGCGAGTATCTTCAGAACGAGCCAGAGTCGGGCGAAGGTCACGTTGCCCTCGCCAGCGCTCTGTTCATGGCACAGGAACTGGCAGAGGCGAAGCAGGAAGCCGAAGAAGCTCTCAAGCTCGACCCGGAGCAACCCGACGCGCTTAAGCTTAGGGGCAATTGCGAATACCTCCTCGGCGAGACCGAGAAAGCGCAGAAAACGCTCGTCGAGCTTCTGGCCCGGCATCCGGATGACGAAGACGCAGCTTACATGCTAGGCCGCATCTATTACCAGGAAGGCCGCATCGACCACGCGATCGGACAGTTTCAGCGCGTCCTGAAGATCAACCCGAACTCTTACAAGGCATACGACAACCTCGGCCTGTGCTACGAGGCCAAGAGCGAGAAGGAGATGGCTATCCGCCACTTCCTCACGGCCATCAAGATGGTCGAGACGGACCACCCCGAATACGACTGGCCGTACGCCAACCTGGCGAACCTCCTGATCGACAACGGTGACGCGAAGCAGGCGTTCTCGGCTGCGCTCAAAGCGTCGCAGCGGAACGCGCACTCGGCACGGAATTTCTATTTGGCAGGCAAGGCCCTCTGGAAGCTTGAGCAGTACGAAACTTCCGTGAAGTGGCTGGAGCGTTCAACGTTTCTCGATCCCGACTACCCGGAGCCACTGTATCTGTTGGCGCGAGTCTACAGCCAGTTGGGGCAAAAGGACAAGGCTTCGGAGACCATCCAACGTTTCCGTGATGTGAAATCGAAAACACCGAGGCAGAGACGCTAGTGACCCGGCATGCCGCCGCTCTCTGCGCGATATCGATCTCCGCACTTTTCGCACAAACTGCTCCTCCCGCGCCCGTCAAGTTCCGCAACGTTGCGGTGAGCGCAGGGATCGACTTCGTCCTGGAGAACCACCCGACACCGAAGAAGCACCTCATCGAGACCATGGCCGGCGGAGTGGCCGTGTTCGACTATGACGGCGACGGTCTCACTGACATCTTCTTCACCAACGGAGCCAGCATTCCTTCGCTCGAGAAGGACTCGCCGAAGTACCGCAACCGCCTGTATCGCAACCTGGGCAACATGAAGTTCAAGGACGTGACGGACCAGGCGGGCCTGGCCGGCGCGGGGTACTCGATCGGCGCGGCGGCCGCGGACTACGACAACGACGGCCACACGGACCTTTTCGTCGGCGGCGTCCGGCGGCATTTTCTCTACCACAACCGTGGCGACGGCACATTCGAAGACGTGACTCGAAAGGCGGGAATCAAGAGTGAATGGTGGTCCGAGGGTGCAGCGTGGTTTGACTACGACAACGACGGAAAGCTTGATCTCTTCGTCGTCAACTACCTCCAATGGACTGCGTCATTCGATTTGTTCTGCGGCGATCCGGCCTCCAACGTCCGCGCCTACTGCCACCCGCGGTTCTTCGAGGGCACTCCAAACACTCTGTATCGCAATCGCGGCGACGGAACGTTTGAAGACGTTTCCCAGAAGTCGGGGATCGCCGCACATATCGGCAAGGGGATGAGTGCGTCGATCGCCGATTACGGCCGCGACGGATTCATGGACGTCTTCGTCACCAACGACAAGATCCCCAACTTTCTGTTCCACAACAAGGGAGACGGAACATTCGAGGAGGTCGCGCTGCTCGCCGGCGGGGCGCTGTCGGATAACGGCGCGCCCGTTTCGGCGATGGGCACCGACTTCCGCGACTACGACAACGACGGCTTCCCTGACATCACTTATGCCGCTCTCGCCGGGGAGGTTTTTCCGATCTTTCAGAACCGAGGCAACGGCACGTTCCGGGATGCAAGTTTCGCGAGCCGCATGGGACCGCTCAGCCACAACCGGAGCGGCTGGAGCATCGGCCTGGTCGATCTGAACAACGACGGCTGGAAGGACATCTTCACGACGAACTCCCACGTCAACGACACGGTGGAGATGTTCGAGGCGACGCCGTACAAGCTACCAAACAGCGTTTTTCTGAACCGTGGTGACGGTACGTTCTCTGACGGCTCTCGCGACGCTGGGCCGGACTTCCAGGTCGCGGCTGCCCATCGCGGTTGTGGTTTCGCCGACTTCAACAACGACGGGCGGATCGACGTTGTAGTGGCGCCGCTCCAGGAGCCCGCAGAGTTGTGGGAGAACGTTTCACCGGCGGACAACTCATGGCTGATCCTGAAGCTGACGGGCACGAAGAGCAACCGTGACGGCATTGGCGCGGTCGTCAGGATCGGCAAGCAGTTCAACCATATGACGAGCGCCGTCGGCTACGTCTCATCCAGCCACTTCGGTGTCCACTTCGGAACCGGGCAGACGAAGCACATCGATGAGATCGAGGTCATCTGGCCAAGCGGTATCCACCAGACGCTCAAAGATGTCGCCGTGAACCAGGTCCTAAAAGTCGTCGAGCGGGATCGATAGACGCTACTCGAACACCTGATCTACAGGGATGATTCGGAACGCGTCGGGCTGAAAGCCGATCTTCCACTTCTCGACGATTTTGTCTTCCTCGAGAATTTCCTTTGGCTTCGGCGAATTGTAGGTCATCGGGGAAGGATCTCCCGCAAGGAACGCTTTCTTCAGCTCCTCGCAGCCCTTCGCAACCACGACCAGGTCGAGGTCCGTCGTTCGCAGGTGTTTTCGGATTGTGCGGTTGACGTCATCCACGCTGAGCTTGGCCAGGCCGCTCCTGATGTAAGCGGTGTATTCCGGGGTGCCGTAATATTGGCTGTCGATGGCGTAGCCGAGTTCGGCCGCCTTCGTCTTCGTGAGCAGATTGACATACTTTGAGAGGAAGCTGCGCCACCGCTCGAAGTCTTCTTTGGAGATTCCCTCGCGGACAAACTTATCGAGCTCGTACATTGCCAGGCGCAAGGCGAAGTGTGCAGTAGCCGGCTCCAACGGACGAATCCAGATCTGGAAGATCTGGCCCGGCCGCGCAAGGTTCGGGTCCGGTTCGAACTGGAACATGCCTCTCGGGAAGTACTCGATGTACGCGTAGTCGCCGTAATTCAGGCCGCGGGCTTCGCGCAGCCGGTTGTACAGCCGGCCACCGCTCATCCGGTGCTGGCCGAAGTACGCCTGCGCCAGCAGCAGCGCAGGAAAGTCAGGATGACCGCGCTTCACTTCGATCGGAAAGCCGAACGAATATGCCACCGACCGTGTGTCTTTCTCGATCATGGTGACCCGGATGCCGCGCACAGCCTTCGGCGCGTCGTACTTCGGCGTGTGCTTGCCCTTGGCGGGGAGCTTTTCGAAGTCCTTCTTCACCCGCTCCAGAAACTCGGGCGAGTATCCGCCGGCGATGCCGAGGAGAAGGTTGTCCTTCGTGTAATTCGCCTTGTAGAAGGCCTGGAGGTCGGCGACGGTCATTTTCTGCAAGGCCGAGACGACGCCGGCGTTGTGATGCCCGTAGGCATGCCCGTCGTAAATCAGGTTATTGAGAACTTCCTTGCCGAGTTCCTCGTCGTTGTTGCCACGCAGACTCACGCGGAGGAAATTGATCGCGTCGTCGCGCAACCGCTCGAAGTCGTCGGCTCTCCAGCCGGGATCGAGTAGCATCGCGCTGAAGATCCTGTAGAAAGCATCGAGGTTGTCGACGTGCGTGGTGGCTCGTCCGAAGCCTGCTTGTGGAAATCGATCGCCTCGCGGATCTGGCGCAGCGTGCGGCGCAGCTCCTGCTCCTTGGTGCGTTGCACGGCGA
>JAEHDI010001279.1 GCA_016880505.1 Bryobacterales bacterium
AGATTCTGGGTCTGCGGATGGCCGTCTACGGGCTGAGGCTGCTCGGTCTGGACGATCCCACAGGAAAAGATCGAAAGCGGCTGGTGACGTTCGTCGAGATCGATCGCTGCGCGACGGACGCCATCGGCGTGGTGACCGGCTGCCGGCTCGGCAAGCGCGCGCTGAAGTTTCGGGACTTTGGTAAGGTGGCGGCGACGTTTTGCGATCTTCAGGAGAACCGGGCGGTCAGGCTCGTTGCGCTCGAATCCTCCAAGGCACGGGCGGCTGAACGGTATCCGGAGATCGAGAACCGGAATCTCCAGCAGATGAAAGCGTACCGCGAACTGCCGGACGAGGAACTCTTCGCCGCCGCATGGGTGCGGGTGTCGCTGGGACCGGAGGAACTGCCTGGCTACAAGGCTCCCCGGACGGTGTGCGCCGAGTGCGGCGAAGGCATCAACTTCAAGCGGGAGATCGTGCGCGACGATAAAACGCTTTGCAAGGCGTGCGCGGGCGAGCGCTACTACGAGCCGCTGTAACAATGCGGCGCTATTACATCACCGACCGCAATCTTCTGGGCGGGGCCGCGCCCTTGCTCGGCGCGATCCGACGGGCACTTGCGGACGGTGTCGAGATGATCCAGATCAGGGAGAAGGATCTGGGCACACGCGATCTGATCGACCTCGTCAAAGCTGCGCTATCGCTGCCGAATCCGCACGGGACAAGGATACTGGTGAACTCCCGGACCGACGTGGCCATGGCTTGCGGCGCCGCAGGGGTGCACCTGCCGTCGGACTCCGTTGCGCCGGCGCGGGTCCGCGCGATTGCGCCGCCGGGATTCACGATCGGCGTTTCGTGCCATTCGGCGGACGAAGTGCGGCGCGCCAGCCAAGAAGGCGCGGATTTCGCCGTGTTCGGCCCGGTCTTTTCCACGCCATCCAAGGCGGTGTACGGACCGCCGCAAGGACTGGAGCGATTGCGAGATGCATGCCGGGGATTGGGAATCCCCGTGTACGCGCTCGGCGGTATTAACGCCGGGAACGCCGCGCTGTGCCTGGACGCCGGTGCGGCGGGGATCGCCGGTATTTCGATGTTTCAGAGTTCCTGAAGAGAGGGTGACGGATGTTTCGCAAAGTTCTGCTTCCCGCAACGTTGTTTGCACTGTCGGCCGTTGTGGCGTACGCGCAACCCGCCGGAAAGTTGGCCGGAGGGCCGTACGTGGTCCGCGTGGGACCGGATCGCGCCACTGTGGCTTGGGTGCTGGAGTTTACGGAAGGCGGCAAAAGCGTGCTGCGGGCGCAGAAACTCGCTATTTCCGGTTTGACCCCCGGCAAGACGTATCACTACGACCTTCTGGGTAAGGACGAAGGCAAGGGATACTTCAAGTCGGCGCCTGACGGCGCCTCGCCTTTCCGGTTCGCGGTCTTCGGCGACACTCGAACCCGCCACGAGGTCCATCAGAATGTCGTGAATGCGATGGAGAAGTCGGAACCGGACTTCGTTCTGCACACCGGTGATCTGGTGGCGGACGGCACTAAAACCGAGCAGTGGCCGGTGTTCTTCGGGATTGAGCGAGAGTTGCTAAAGAAAACCGCGTTCTTTCCCGCGCTGGGGAACCATGAGCGGAACGATCCCAGATTTTACGAGTTCTTCGACATCGAGAAACCGTACTACTCGTTTCGATGGGGAAATGCATACTTCGTCATACTGAACAGCGACCTGGGCAACGCAGCAAGCAACGAAGAGGAGCGGAAGGCGTTCTGGGAGGAGCAGAGCCAGTGGTTGGAGGCGGAACTCGTGAAGAGCCAGGAGGCCGGCTTTCGCTTCGTTGTCTTTCATCACCCGCCGATCACTGCGGTGAAGCGCCGACAGGGAGAAAAGCATCCCGTTCAGGAATGGATGCCTCTGTTGGAGAAGTACAAGGTGACGGCGGTGTTCAACGGCCACGACCACAACTACCAGCACCACATCAGGAACGGCGTCCACTACATCGTCACCGGAGGCGGCGGGGCGCCTTTGTACGAGGTGGACGCCCCGGTGCCGGGAGTCACGCAAACCGTAGAGAAGATCGAGCATTTCGTCGTCATTGAGGTCGACGGCAGCAAGGCCCGGCTGGAAGCGAAAGCACTCGACGGCCGGCTGATTGAGCGGATCGACTTCAATCCGTGACCGGCGCCGCCGGTGCTCGCTGTGGCCCGATGTTACAATACCGCCTTGACGGTTGACGCCGCCCGCGGCGAGGCGCGAACTCTGGCATGCCGGTCTCCAGCCCCTTGAAATCGTTCTACCGCAAGCTCCGCTGGCCTGAAAAGTCGTTTCTCGCGCTGCTGGTGCTGTATCTCGTCCTCAGGTTTGCTGCACCCGCCGGATCGCTCATACTTCTGGTTCAACTCGGACTCACCGCCACCGGTCTTGTCGCCGCTGTGCGGCTGGTGCGAATCTGGATGCGCAAAACGATCTGGCGGTTGCGGAACCGGCTGATCGTTGCCTATCTCTTCATCGCCGTCGTACCTGTGGCCGTGATTCTGGTGCTCGTTGGCATCGGCGCTTATTTGCTGACGGGCCAGATGGCGCTGTACCTGGTGATCACCGAACTGGAGAGACACAGCTCGTCTCTGGTCGGTCCCACCATCGGTTTGATTGCCACGCCCGCCGCTGAACGGGAGGATCGCATCCGCTGGATGGCCCCGTACCTTGCGAAGAGGTTTCCAGGCCTCGAAGTGCTGATTCGCGAAGGAGGAAGCGTCTGGCGGTATCCCGAAGAATCGAAGCTGGAGGCCCCTCCGCGCGGCTGGGGCGAGACAAGGGGATTCCTTTCCCGAAACGGCACTTTCTATTTGTGGGCACACGCAGAGTCCCGCGGCATCGAAGGAATCCTGATGACGCGGCTGAACCGCGATTTTTTGGATGGCCTCGTTCCGAGTCTCGGCCACGTGCGGCTCATCTCGGCGTCGGCTTTGGAGCGGACCAAGCGAGCGTCCACCCGCGGTGCAAGGGCGAATGGGGGCGAGACTCAGCCAGCCGCATCCCGCGTCCCT
Organism: Bryobacterales bacterium; assembly: GCA_016880505.1. GTDB lineage: Bacteria > Acidobacteriota > Terriglobia > Bryobacterales > Bryobacteraceae > JAEHDI01. The sequence goes on from JAEHDI010001279.1 coordinate 3,018, forward strand.
CCTCCGGTAAACCGCTTCGACATCGCGGTGTCGTGGTTCGCCTGGGTGCCAGTCGCTGTTTGGGAATCTCCCGGAAACACTACAATCGCCGCTCTGGACGTGCAGACCCGCGTCTCCGCCGTTGTGCGGACGATCTTCAGTCAGAGATTGGGCTCGGGCCAAGAAGACCTGATCACGGCCTTTCTGATTATGGCCATCCTGTTTCTGGTAGCAGAGCTGGTGGCGTTGTTTGTCGGCGTCTCGATGACGGGCAAGATCACCGAGGCGGTGCACAGCCTGTACGAGGGCACGCAGAGAGTGATGCACGGTGACTTCTCCCACCGGATCGACGTGCGAGGCAGGGATCAACTCGCCGACCTCAGCCATTCGTTCAACCGCATGACCGAGAATCTCGAACGCCTCGTGCGGGTGGAGAAGGAGAAGGAGCGGCTTCAATCCGAACTCGAGATCGCCAGAGAAGTGCAGAACCAACTCAATCCGCGAACGGTTCCGTCGATACCGGGGATTGAGTTGACCGCGCTCTGCCATCCGGCGCGGACCGTTTCGGGTGACTACTACGACTACCTTCCGCTGCTCGACTCGAAAGTGGCGCTGGCGATCGGCGACGTGGCCGGCAAGGGAATTTCCGCGGCGCTACTGATGGCGACGGTGCAATCTTCTCTGCGAACACAGATCCGTGCGTGCCTGGAGGCGGCGACGGCGGCGGCAGCAGCGGTCGCGCCGGGCGGGGGACACGGCCA
>JAEHDI010001280.1 GCA_016880505.1 Bryobacterales bacterium
ATTCTGCACTTTGTCGACCACGAATTGCGGCATTTGCCCGTTGATATAACCGGCCAGTTCAATGAAGCGTGCCTCGATCCCCGCCTGTTTCGTCTTCCAGGAAAGGTAGAACGGATCGATTGGAATGCAGTGGCCGCCGAGCCCCGGCCCCGGATAGAACGGCATGAATCCGAACGGCTTGGTAGCCGCCGCGTCGATCACCTCCCACACGTTGATGCCGATGCGGTCGCACATCAGCGCCATTTCGTTGACCATGGCGATGTTGATCATGCGAAACGTGTTTTCGAGCAGCTTCACCATCTCGGCGACCTGCGTCGAGCTGACCGGAACGACTCTTTCGAGCGCCTGTTCGTAAAACATGGCGCCCATTCCGGTGCACGCCTTCGTGACCCCGCCGACCACCTTCGGAATGTTCGAGGTCTGGTACATCGCGTTGCCAGGATCGACGCGCTCCGGCGAGAAGCAGAGGAAGAACTCCTCACCGACCCGCATGCCGGGCCGGGTGAACATCGGCAACAGCAACTCATCGGTGGTTCCTGGGTAGGTCGTCGACTCCAGGATCAACAGCATTCCCGGATGCATGTGCCTGGCGATCTCCTGGCAAGCGGAGACGATGTAACTCATGTCCGGGTCCTTGGTTTTCCGCAGCGGCGTCGGCACGCAGATATTGATCGTGTCGAGACCGGCCACCGCCGCGAAGTCGGTGGTCGCGCGAAGCTTTCCCGCCGCCACCAGTGACGCAAGCACGGCCCCGGGCACGTCCTGAACGTACGAATCGCCCGAGTTCAGCCTCTCCACCTTGGTCTTGTCCAGGTCAACGCCGGTCACGGCGAAACCAGCCTTCGCAAACTCGACGGCCAGCGGCAGTCCGACGTATCCCAGCCCGACGACGCCCACTCTTGCCGTCCGGTTCCTTATCTTCTGTTCCAGCGCCTTCGCCACGGCGTTTGCTTCCATTGCCATCGCTTGCCTTTCTCAGTCCAGGTAGAACTCGCCGCCGGCGACGATCTCGGCCGGCCCCGTGAGGTAAACGGAGCCGTCCCACCGTGCGTCGAGGGGCCCGCCCGCCGTCAGAATGCGCACCGGGCTCTCCACCAGTCCCCGGAGCGCCGCAGCCCATGCCGCGCCGGTGGAGCCGGTCCCCGAACTCATCGTTTCGCCTGCTCCGCGCTCGTAGAACCGAACCTCAATGGAATGCCGGTCGAGCGGCCGAACAAACGACACATTCGTGCGCTTTGGAAACTGTGGATGACGCTCGATCTCGGCCCCCGTTTTCCGCCAGTCGAACTCGAAGTCCTCCACGAAAACTGCGCACTGCGGATTGCCGACATCCAGGATCGTCACCTCAAGGGTGCCGGTGGAGAGCGGCAGGGGGAACCGGAGTTCTTCCGGTTTCCAACTCGGACGGCCCATATCCATCTCGAACAAGTACCGCAGCCCGTCCCGGTTCCCGACACGCAGTTCCTTCAGCCCGGCGCCGGTCAGAATGCGCACCGTCTCCGCACCAAGCCCGCTATCGAGAAGAAACGCTGCCGCGCAACGGGTGCCGTTGCCGGAAATCTCCGCCTCGCTTCCATCGGCGTTGAACAAGCGGATAACGGCGTGGTGGTCTGGCTCCGGGCCGGCCGGCGTCACCAGCATCCAGCCGTCGGCGCCGATGCCGCTGTGCCGGTCGCAGATCGCCTCGGCCACAGAGGGGAGATTCTCGAGCGGCGCCTCGTTGGCCCACGTAAGCAGGAAATCATTCCGGGCGCCGTGTGCCTTTGTAAATGGGATTCTCATATGCCTGAGGTGTCTCCGTGCAGTGGCGGCGCGGGGCGAAGCCACGCCGGCGCCCCGGCGCGCCGGTAGATGTGAATCACCGGCGCCCCCTTCACCACGATCGTTCTGACGCACTCGTAACGCGGGCCGTGGCGTTGCGCCCGGATGATCGCATCCGAGACCTTGTCGCCCGCGATGGTCAACGCCCAATCTTCCCATAAGAAGAGGTCCGGCCTTCCGGCTGCCGCCTCCCAATGCGGGACGTTGCCGTTGTGGAATCCTTCATGGAGAGGAATGCCCGCCTCCCTCAACACGCCCGCCAGGTCGCCGAACGAAAAGAAGATTCCTTGACCCGGACGGTAGTTCTCCCGCAGGAACACCGCAGCCTCCCTTGTCCACTTCCGCCGCGCCTCGGAGTTCACCTGAGACTCTTTCCAGCAAATCCAGGCATCCGGACGTGGCGCGAGCGCCCACGGAGAAACCGCTGCGGCGGCGATCCCTAATGCCGCCCAGCCTCGCACCCGCACCGGCAGCACGGAGGCGAGCGCTCCAGCACACAATGCCAGGAGCGGCAGACCCTCCAGCCCATATCGCGTGTTGTAGTACGTGTTCGGCCAAAGATGAGGAACGAAAATCGGCGTAGACCCCGAGTGCATACTCCAAAGGATGAACACAGCCGGCAGCGCCGGCAGAACCAGCGCCCAGAACCGCCGTTTCAACAGCGCCGCAATCGCGCCGGCCATGGCCAGCCATGCGAGCGGACGGCCCGCGCACAACATGACTGCGTCGCGGAAGTAGAGCCAAGCCTTTCCCCAATCGTGGTCACCGGGATACTTCGCCATCCCGCCCGCCAGCGCCCGTTGATAGATCGCCTTCGCCGAGTACGGCCCGCGATAGAACTCCAGACAATCGCCCCAGTACCACCAGTTGTGAGCCAGCCAATAAAGTGGGCCGAGCGACGCCACCGCGCCGAACACCAGAGCCCACGTCAGCCTCCGGCGCTTCGCCGTGAGAAGGAAGTACGCCGTCACGAATGGGATCAGGAACCACCCTTCGTAACGGGTGACCGTGCCCGCCAGCGCGGCAATCCCCGCGCCAAGCACCGCTCCCCCCGACTGGGTGTCGCGGAACCGCACAGTGAAGTACAGGAGCGCCGCGAGGCAGGCAAAGAAAACCGGCTCCGTCATCGGCGCCGCCTGGAGATACAGAAGATTTGGATTCAGTGCGAATGCCGCCAGCGATGCCGCCGCTGCCGCCCGGCTGTCGAACGCGCGCCGCACTGCCGAATAGAGAAATGCCCCTGCCAGGACGTAACAAACCGCCACGGGGATCGCTCCCGCCAGGCCGCTGCGCCACCACCCGTCATCTCTCGCCAGTGGGATCATCAGCGCGTGCGGCAGAGGAAGCCACACTGTACCGATCTGAAAGTACGCCGGGGTCCGCGAATCGAGCACCCGGCGCGCGATGTTCAGGTGCGCCTCCGCATCGCCATAGAACAAAGTCCAGCCTTCACGGGCGCACCATAGCACCGCGGCCACGCTCACGGCCGCCAGCAGAGGCAGTACCACGAAGAGATCAAAACCCGGTAAACGCTTTGAATTCTTGGAAGCGGCCATCGATCTCCGCGCGCGTCAGGGTACGAAATCGCTCGACACCGAACATTTCGCAACAGTAGCTTCCCATGACCGAACCGTACACCACCGCGTTGCGCAGGTGTCTGTCGTCAATCGCTCCTTTGGCCGGATCGACGCCCTGTTCGGCAAGGTAGCCGATGAAGCCGCCTGCAAAGCAGTCTCCGGCGCCCGTCGGGTCGAAGACTTGCTCCAGCATGTAACCCGGTGCAGTGAAGTGCCCGTCGCGGCGGAACAGAACCGCGCCGTACTCTCCCCGCTTCACTACCAGCGTGTGCGGGCCCATGTCAAGAATGGCGTGGGCTGCCCGGCGCAGGTTGTGCTCGCCCGAAAGCTGGCGCGCCTCGCTATCATTGATGAGGAGGAAGTCCCAGCCCCGGATCGTTTCCAGCAACTCCTCCCGGTAGTCCCTGATCCAGTAGTTCATCGTGTCGCCGCCGGCCAGCCGCAATCCGTTCATCTGCTCGCGAACGCTCCGCTGGAGCGCCGGCTGGATGTTGCCAAGCATCAGGTACGGCTGTTTTTTGTAGTGCTCCGGCAGTTTCGGCTGGAAATCGGCGAACACGTTGAGGTCGGTCCGAAGGGTCGTCCGGTCATTCATGTCCGCCGAGTAAACGCCCTGCCAATAAAAGCTCTTGCCGGGAACCCGTTCTAGGCCTGTCAGATCGATACCCCGGCTGCTCAGGAAATCTTCATCCTCGCGGGCGAAATCGTCGCCCACCACGGCAACGATCTTAACGTCAGTGAAGTAGCTCGCCGCCAGTGAGATATACGTGCAGGCGCCGCCGAGAATCCGGTCGACGCGTCCGTGCGGTGTCTCAATGCCGTCATAGGCGACCGAGCCAACTACAACAAGCGACATTTCTTGATTGTAGCCATGGCGCAGGCTTCACACAGGCCTTCCGTCCGCACGCGTTACAATGAAGGATCCCGATCATGGTGCGCTGGGTTCGCTATCTTTCACTGGCCGTCATCGTCGCGGGCTATCTCTGGATGCACTTCCGAATGGGCCGCTGGCTGGCGGCGCTTCCGTCTGTGCGTCGTTCTCCGGCCCGGCGGTTCGGCCTCTGGCTTTTCGTGGGAACCATGGGCGGGCTGCTTTGTCTCGGTCTTCTTCTGGGGCTCTCACCCGTGGCCCGCGCCGTTCAGCCGGCCCTGTGGCCTGCCTGGGTGCGAACGGCCTCGTTCGCGTGGGCGTTGCTGTCGCTCGTATCCGGCTGCGCTGTCTGGCTTTGGCGGCATACGCCAGACTTTGATCCGCAACGCCGCCGGCTCCTGCGCGTTGCGGGAGGGGCCGCGCTGGCTGCGCCGGTGGTGGCGACGGGATTCGGGATGTTCGTCGAGCGTGGCAATCTGCGGGTGAGCGAGGTGGATATCCCGCTCCGTGGCTTGCCCCGGGACCTGGACGGGCTCCGGTTGGTCCAGTTGACCGACATCCACATCGGGCCGTTCCTGAGCGAGAAGGAACTGGCCCGCGCCGTCGACATGGCGAACGAGTTACGCCCGCATCTCGCTCTGGTCACAGGCGACTTCATCACCGCCCTTGGTGATCCGCTCGATGCCTGCCTCTATCAACTCGGCCGTCTGAAAGCGGATGCGGGCGTGCTGGGCTGCCTCGGCAATCACGAGGGCTATGCGGGTGTCGAGAGTTACACCACTCGCCAGAGCGCTCGACGAGGCATCCGCATTCTGCGGCACGCGTCGGTAAGGCTGCGCTTTGGCCGGGCGGCCCTCAATCTTGCCGGAGTCGACTATCAGTCATTTTTCGAACCCTATCTGCGAGGCGCGGGGGCCATGGTTCGGAAGGACAGCCTGAATGTGCTGCTCTCTCACAACCCGGACGTATTCCCGGTGGCGGCGCGCCACGGCTTCGATCTGACGATTGCGGGACACACCCACGGCGGGCAGGTCAACTTCGAAATCTTCCGCCAGTCAATCAACGTGGCTCGCTTCTATACCCCGTACACGTATGGGCTGTACCGGCACGGGCGGGCGGCTGCCTATGTCAACCGCGGCATCGGAACGGTCGGTATCCCGGCGCGTATTGGAGCGCCTCCCGAAATCGCGCTGATTCGCCTATGCGCTACCTGATCATCAGCGATATCCACGCGAACTGGGAAAGCCTTGAAGCTGTTGCGGCCGATGCCGAAGGGCGGTACGACCAGATTCTCTGCAGCGGCGACCTCGTGGGTTACTGCGCCGATCCCAATTCCGTGATCGACTGGGTGCGTCGAAATGTGGCGCTCGTCGTCCGAGGAAATCACGACAAAGCTTGCTCCGGCTTCGAGGATCTGGAGTGGTTCAACCCGGTTGCACGCGCGGCCGCGCTCTGGACCCAGGCGGCACTTACGCCCGGGAATCTGGAGTACCTGCGCAACTTGCCGAAAGGCCCTCTGCAGGTTGAGGATTTCCAGATCCTCCACGGTTCACCGGCCGACGAAGACGAGTACCTGCTCTCATCTTTCGATGTCCATCAGGCTCAGTCCTATGTCGAGCGTGATCTGACGTTCTTCGGACATACCCACATGCAGGGCGGCTTTTTTTGGCATCGCAACGGCGTGCGGAGGATCAAGCGGACTCCTCCGGACGTGGCGGAGCAACGCGTGGCTCTCGATCCGGATTCCATCTGTCTCGCCAATCCCGGGTCGGTTGGCCAGCCCCGTGATGGGGATCCGCGCGCCGCCTACATGCTCTACTCGTCGGGCGAGAGAGAACTCGTCTATCGCCGCGTTGCCTATGACGTCGCCGCTGCCCAGCGAAAGATCCGCCAGGCGGGACTGCCGGATCAGCTCGCTCTCCGGCTGGCCCTCGGAACCTGAACGCGATCAACATCCTCGCGCCAGCCGTAATCTCAGCGTGTCTCCCTGCCTTATCCATCCGCCCGATCCGCGTAGTGACTCCGCACCCGGCGCGCCGCCGCCCGCCCGACGGACGCCGCCAGCTCGTCCTCGCTCGCGGCCCGCACCCTCTCCGCGCTGCCGAAATCCCGCAGGAGCTTCTGCACGGTCTTGGGTCCTATCCCTGGCGCCTCGTCCAACTCCGAAACCAGCCGCTTCGACTCGCGGCGGCTTCGGTGAAACGTGACGGCGAAGCGGTGCGCTTCGTCCCGAATCGTCTGGACCAGGTGCAGTACGGGCGAGAAGCGGTCCAAAATCACCGGTTCGTCTTCCTGCCCGAGCACGTAGATCCACTCCTCGCGCTTCGCTACCGCCGCCATCGGTTGGTTGATGAGTCCGAGCGACTCCAGCGCCTCTGCCGCCGAATGCAACTGGCCAAGCCCGCCGTCGATCAGCACCAGGCTGGGCATCGGCTTTCCCTCGTCGTGCAGACGCGAGTACCGCCGCGTCACTACTTCGTGCATCGACGCGAAGTCGTCGTTCTTGTCGACCGTGCGGATGATGAACTTCCGATAGTCGGACTTCTTCATCCGTCCGTTTTCCCAGACCACCATGCTTGCCACTGTGTCGGTGCCCTGGATGTGGGAGATGTCAAAGCATTCGATCCGGCGCGGCGCCTCCGGCAGTGCGAGGGCGTCTTCCAGCGCCTCCTGAATCGCCTTTGTGGACGGCTTCATTACGCGGAAGCGCTGCTCGAAGCTGTGCTTTGCATTTGTTTGGGCCAGGTCCAGCATCGCCTTCTTCTGGCCCCGTTGCGGCGTGTGGATTTCGGTCTTCCTGCCGCGCTTCTCGGTCAGCAGTTCCTCGAGCACCTCCTGGTCCTCGAACTCCGCCGGCACATGGATCAGGGCAGGGATGTGCGGCTGATCGAGATAGTATTGCTTGAGCAGCGCCGCGAAGAATTCACCTGCCTCGAATTCCTCCTGGTCCTCCCAGAAATATTCGCGCCGGTCCACCACCCGCCCGTTCCTCAGGTGGAAGACGTTCACCGCTACCAGCGGCGGTTCGGCATGATAACCGAAGATGTCCGCGTCGTCGCCTTCGGCCGACGCCATCTTCTGCCTCTGCTGCAACTCCTCCACCGTCCCGAGCAGGTCGCGCAGTCCGGCTGCCTCCTCGAACCGCATTTCCTCTGACGCATCCTCCATTCGGTCCCGGATGCCGGCCGCCAGGTCCCTGTGGCGCCCCTCCAGGAACAGCCTCACGTCCTGAACGGCTCGGGCGTACGCTTCATCCGTGGTCAGGCCCTCGACGCACGGGCCGAGGCAACGGTGGATGTGGTACTGGAGGCACGGCTGCGCGTGGCGGCGCGTGAGATCGACCTTGCAGGACGGCACCAGGAAATGGCGGTGGATGAAATGAACCAGGCGGTGTGCGAGGTTTCCGGGGAAGTACGGACCGAAGTACGTAGAGCCATCCTTGCGCAGCCGCCGTGTCACGTACACGCGAGGGTATTTCTCGCCGGTCAGTTTGATATAAGGGTACGTCTTGTCGTCGCGCAACAGGACGTTGAAGCGCGGTTTCCACTGCTTGATCAGGTTGTTTTCGAGCGCCAGCGCCTCTTTTTCGTTATCGACCAGGATGTAGTCGATGTCACGCGCCTCCCCGAGCAGGCTCCCGGTTTTAGCGTCCCCAAGCCGGTCGTCGGAGAAGTAGCTCCTGACCCGCGACCGCAGGCTCTTCGCCTTGCCGACGTATAGCACCGTTCCATGCGTATCCTTGTACAGGTACACTCCCGGCGCCGTGGGTAGTTGCGACGCTTTTTCTCGAAGATCCATCGGCGGCTATACTTTAATTGTGCCACCACGCCGCCTCCTGCCCGCCGCTGTCCTGGCGCTCGCAGGGGCGCTTTTCGCCCAGCAGGAAAAGCAGGCGCCACCGTCTCCTGAGCCGCCCGAGGAAGACGAAGCCCTCGTCGAGAAGGAATACGCCTTCAACCCCATCCAGGCCGCCAAGGAGTTGAAGATCGGCGACTTCTACTTTAAGAAGGGAAGTTATCCGGCTGCGATTGGACGCTACAAAGAAGCCTTAAAGTGGAACCCGGGATTTGCGGATGCGTGGCGGCGCATCGGAGACGCCCAGGAGAAGCGGAAGGACCTCCCTGCGGCTCGGGAAGCCTGGGCCAAGTATCTGCAACTCGAACCCGAAGGCAAGTACGCCCCCGAAATCCGCAAGAAACTACCCGGCAAGCCGTAGTTTCTTCTCCTGCCGCCGCATCGCCGACAGAATCCGCCGGACCCCGCGTTCCCAATTGGGAAACAAGTCCACGTATTGGATTTCTCGCCGGATCATCCATGGCACCTCGCAATCCTCGATCCGCACCGGCATGAAGTAGACGCGGTCCAACGGCATGCGCTCCGCGCAGTCGAGCGCGTAACGCAGCTCCGCCTGAAATTGGCCGCGTTTTTGGAGCGATTTGTGCGAAAAACACGCCAAAAAGTGATCGGAAAGCTCGATTGCGTGCTCAATGGCGCGCGGCCAGTTCTGTCCCGGCAGGAGTTTCTTCCGGTCGAGCCATGGGTCGAAGCCGTGGTTTTGGAAATCCTGGAATAGCCGCTCCGCCGCCGCTCCATCCTCCTGCACATACGCCAGAAAAACCCTTGGCGCGGCGGTTGCGACGAACTCGAACTCCCCTCCGGTCCGCCGCCGGAACGTCCCCAGCCCATCGATTTCCACCGGCCGGCCCTCGTCAAGGCAGCGACGGACAATCCGTGCTACCTGCTCAGCGGTCTTTTCCACGGCTTGGATCCTTCCGATGTTGGGGTTCGAACTCGAACGCCGGCGTCTCACCGGGTTTGAATTCGCCCAAACCCGGCAGCACGGCGGACTTGCCCCGACGCAACCGGCGCAAAATATCGTGGACGATTCTGTCCAGTTCGTCGGCGGCGACGGCCTTCGACACCCGGGTCTGTCTAGCCAGCCGTGCGGCCAGGTCGGTCTTCTTCATGCCGACTCCATGCTAACAGCGGACTCCGAGGCGACCCCGCGAAACGACGAGCCTGCCGCACTTCCTCACATACGTGCAAGTCTTTGATTCGTTGATGGATATCTCACTCAGCCCAAGTTTCTTCCCAGATCTGTGACCGAACTTCCTTGCCGGGCGTGCTCTACTGTAAGGGGAACTCGTCATGATCGCTCGCCGACAGCTCCTGAAATCCGCTGCGGGTGCAGCCGCTCCGCTGCTTGCGCAGCAGCCATCCCGTCCGCACAACGTCCTTCTCCTCATTGCAGACGACCTCGGCCTTCACACCGGGGAGTACGGAGACCGAACGGCAAAGACCCCCAACCTGGATCGTCTCGCCCGCGACGGAGTCCGCTTTACGAACGCCTATTGCACCACAGCCTCGTGCAGCGCCTGCCGCTCCGTGATCATGAGCGGTCTGCACAACCACGCCAACGGGCAGTACGGCCACGCCCATGACTTCCACAATCAGTCTTACTTGCCCTTTGTGCGCCCGCTCGCCCGTGTGCTCAAGGACGCCGGGCACCGCGTCGGATTGATCGGCAAACTGCACGTGAACCCGGCGTCAGCCTTTCCATGGGACTTCAGCGCTCCGGGCAACCAGCGCGGCGTTCACGAAATGGCGCAAGTGGCCAAGCGGTTCATCCAGGCCTCGGCCGGTAAGCCGTGGTATCTTCATGTCGGTTTCGGCGATCCGCACCGTGCGGCCGTCGGCTTCGGCAACCAACCCTATCCGGGCGTCACGCCGAATCCCTTCGACCCCGCGCGGGTTTCCGTACCCTCGTTTCTTCCCGACAACCCCGAGACAAGGCGGGAGATCGCCGAGTACTACCAGGCAGCCAACCGGCTCGACCAGGGCGTCGGCTTCATGCTCGACGTCCTCCGCGAGACCGGCGAACTCGACAACACGCTCGTCATGTTCTTCAGCGACAATGGCATGGCGTTTCCCAACGCGAAGACGAATACCTACGACGCCGGCATACACATGCCTCTGATCGTACGATCGCCCGCCCAGCAGCGGCGCGGCCTGGTCAACAACGCGATGATCAGCTTTGTGGACCTCTTCCCCACCGTAGTCGAGTGGTGCGATGCGAGGGCGCCGGACTATCCCGTCCACGGGCGCAGCTTCCTGCCAATTCTCGAGCAGGAGAAGCCGTCAGGTTGGGACCGCATCTACTTCTCCCACACCTTCCACGAGCTGACGATGTACTACCCGATGCGCGGTATGAGGACCAGGCAGTACAAGTACATCCGCAATCTCTACCCGGAGCTGACCTACCCCCATTCCACCGACCTGTGGGCGTCGGCGACGTGGCAGAGCGTTCTGAAACAGGGGAGGGAGGGCAAAGTCGGCAAGAGGGAGATCACGCGGTATCTGCACCGGCCAGGCGAGGAGCTTTACGACGTCGTCAAGGATCCCGACGAGGTAGTAGACCTGGCCGCCGATCCCGGACACCGGAGCGTGCTCGAAAACATGCGCGCCGAGGTCGGCGAATTCCGCCGCCGCACCAACGACCCCTGGCTTCTTAACGACGCCTATCTCGAGGGCCAGCGCGGCCTTTGATCCGCCTTACTATTCTCTGACGATCAGCCGGTGCAGGACCCTCCCGTGGAGGAGACTGCCCTCGTCGGCAACGAGAAAAAGTTGGAGCGTCCGCTCGATCCAGGAACCTTCCTGCAACACCAACGACGGCTCCTGGGCGCTCACCGGAACGTCGAATACCATTGTCTTCTTGAAGGAGCCGCCTGACGGGCCGCTGGTGATCTCGTATGGGTCCTTCACGTCGGGACTCACAAGCTCCCATTCCGCCTGAGTGAAGCGGTCATACCGGTTGCCTGCGGCGTCCAACACGTAACCGGTCAGGTCCCGCGGCTTAAACTTGGGGTTCGGTTTCGTGGTCGTCACCCGCACCGTCGCTGCATAGACCATCCCCTCCGCCACCAGTTCCCGTGGGGGGTTTCCGATCGTTTTTCTCCGCTGGACCCGGATAACCGAACCTCCGAGCGAACACTCCATGTCGAAGCCGCAGAACTTCTGCTCTTCGCCGGCCAACATCGTCCGGTTCCCGCTGGGTACGGAAAAGGCCAGTAGTACGACGAGATAGACCCCGATCCCAGCAAGCAGCCACTTCAAAACTTCGATGGCCTGCTTATAGTGGTGGCGCTTCCAGGCCTGGTAAATCAGAAGCGTTGCATAGCTGCCGCCCATCACCAGCACCATCATCAATGCCAGTCCCATCGCGAATCTCCTGAGTTTACCTGCCGCCCTTGCTTGCTGCCTCGGGCTTTCCGCCCGTTCGGCCTTGACCGTAAAGAATCTTGCCCGGCCGGGCGCCTGTGTGCCGCCCCCGCTCGAGCACCACCTCGCCGTTCACGAGCACGTACTCGATTCCGGTGGAGTACTGGTGCGGTTTTTCGAAAGTGGCGTGGTCGATCACCGTGGCCGCATTGAACACAGTAACATCCGCCCACTGTCCCGGCCGGAGCAGCCCGCGGTCGAACTGGCGTATCTTCGCCGCGTTTGCTGACGTCATTTTCCGCACCGCCTCCTCGAGCGTGAGAACTTTTTCCTCCCGCACGTACCTTCCGAGCACGCGAGCAAACGTGCCATAGTATCGCGGATGCGGGTTGCCGCGGGACAGCGGCCCTTCGGTCTTCACCGCGGTTCCATCCGATCCGATTGAGACAAACGGCTGCCGCAAAGCGTAACGCATGTCCTCTTCGGAGTGGTGGAAGTAAACTGTCGGCACAGACCCACCATTGTTCACCAGTAACTCGAACAGTACGTCGACCGGTTCCTTGCCCAGTGCCTGGATCACCTCGTTCATCCGCTTTCCTTCGAACCGCTTGTAACTCGGGTTCGAAAGGGAAACGAGAAGCATCCCCTCCCAGCCGCCGGTAGCTGTGTAGTGGTTGTACCAGTTGCTGCCGGGGATGCCGTTTAGGATCTCCTGTTCGAGGCGCGGGCGCAGGCGCGGATCTTTGAGCCGCGCGATCAAGGCCTCTGCACCGCCCTCGTGAGCCCACGGCGGGATGATGCTCGACAGGTTGTTCTGCCCGGCCCTGTACGGGTAGACGTTGGCCGTCACTTCCTGGCCGTTCGCCCTGGCCTGCGCCAGCGAGCCGGCCAGTTCGGGCATCTGGCCCCAGAGTTTGTGCTCCGCGATCTTCAGGTGGATCACGTCCACCGGCAGGCCCGCGCGACGGCCGATCTCCAGCGCTTCGGCCACCGATTCGAAGACTCCCTGACCTTCCGTGCGCATGTGGGTCGAGTACATTCCGCCGAAGCGCGCCGCCTCTTCGCACATGGCAACCAGGGTCGCGGTGTCGATCCACGAGCCTGGCGGGCCGCTCAGCGAGCTCGCCACACCGAGGGCGCCCTGCTGCATCGCTTCACGGACCAGCGCGCGCATCCGTTCCGTTTCTTCCTTGGTGGGAGGCCCGGCCCGCGGCCCGTGCACGTACGTCCAAATCTGGCTCGACCCGACATAAGTTCCGATGTTCGTCGAGACACCTTGCTTGAGAACTCGCGCAAAATACCCGTCGAAATCTCGCCACGTGACGTCCGGTTCCGGAGGACCTTGCTTGCCGCCGACTGGCGCGGCGGAGCCGCCCTCGCCGAAAATCATCGTGGTCACACCCTGCCGCACCATGCTCTCGGCGTTTCCGTCGGTCAGAATGGTTTCGTCAGAGTGGTTGTGGATGTCGATGAACCCGGGGGCTACGGTAAGGCCTCCGGCGTCGATCGTCCGCGCGGCGGTGCGGCCCTCGATCCGCCCTACCGCGACGATTCGGCCGCCTTTGACGGCGACGTCGCCGAAGTACCAGGGATTTCCGGTGCCATCGACGATCTGCCCGCCCCGGATGA
>JAEHDI010000020.1 GCA_016880505.1 Bryobacterales bacterium
ACGGCCGCCCGTACGCCGAGAAAGTACTCGAGATGTGGAGGCAGCCCGCATGGCAGACGCCCGGGATGACACGTCACTTCGGCTGGCAGGGACTGCTCTACGACTGGCTCTACGACGCCATGACCGCTGAGGAGCGGTTGAAGTTCGGAGAACTGCTGGGAGAGTGGGTCGCCACGTGGTGGAAGACCGCTGAGGTCAACATCCCGCGCGACGGCTGGTGGTACAACCAACACTGGGGACCGGTCCATCTCGACGTCCCGCACAACCGTGTCGCACTCACGAGCAAGCTGTTCATGAGCCTCGCCGCCGCCGGCAATGCGGGCCGCTTTGAGGAAGCGGTGCGGGCGAACCTCAAGAGCTTCGACGAAAAGTTTCGCGCCGAAGGATTGCCCGCGCTCGACGAGATGGGCGGGGTATGGTCGGAGTCGAACGGCCACGGCGGATACGGACCGCTGCTTGTGATTCCGCTGAGTTACCAGGCGGCAAAGACAGGTCTCGGCTTTGACCCCTTCGCGGCGAGCGCTGCCGAAGGCTTCACGCGCGAATACATCCAAGCCTGCATCTACAGCCTGATGCCGCACAGCTCGAAGATGGCGTACATCGACGACTGCAATTCGGGCTACCCGGTTCAGCAGGCGCGGTGCGCGCCGCTCTTCGCGCGCCACTACAAGGACGGTGTCGCCCGCTGGCTGAGCGACACGGCGCTGGAGCGCGGCTGGCTTTTCGACAAGCGCACCGGGCAGGACGAGGTGTGGCAGAGGATCGCGTTCCTGCCCGCCGAGTCGAAGCCGGCGACACCGAAAGAGTCCGGCTGGCCGCTGGCGCGCCACTTCCGCGGTGCGGGACACGTTTACATGCTCGGAGCGTGGGATGACCCGAACGCCACCTGGGCGTTCTTCGGCGCCGGTCCGACTTACGCCGGTCACTCTCGTGACGACGAGGGCCACTTTCTCATCTCGAAGTGCGGGCACCTGGCGAATCGCTCCGGTGGCGCCGGCCACAACGACGGCTGTTACTACTCAGGCGGGTCACTTATCTACAACATTGTTACCGTGTACCACCCCGAGGAGAAGATGCGCCGGAACGCGTATAACGAGAACGATGGCGGGCTCATCCGGCATGTTTATGAGAACGGTTTTCCGAAGGAGCGCGGCAACATCACTGCATACTGGCACGACGACCGGCTGGCGACCTACGCGTCGGCCGATCTGACCAAGGGCTACTGGTCTGGGAAGGTGCGTGAGGTCACACGGCAATTTCTGTATCTGCGTGGTGCGCAAGAGTGTTTTGTGGTCTTTGACCGCGTCGAGTCCACCGATGCGAAGCTGCCTAAGGTGTGGTTTCTGCATCTCCCGTCCGAGCCGTCGGTCAGCGGCACGGCTGCGATGAAAGTAGCCGATCATGTCGTCGAGTGCGACGGCGACACGGCGACCTGGCTCAGCGATCCCGCGGGTGACACCGGGCTGCTCTCGTCCGGCCGAAGTCGCGTGACCCTGCGGACGCTCGCGCCCGGGACCGCGCGCATCACAAAACGCGGCGGAGAGGGACACGACTTCTGGGGTCACCCGCACAACCCAGCCGCCCAGTACAACCACACGCTGGATAAGGATGGAAAGGAAGACCGCGCGTATCGCCGCCCGCCGTTCTCGCCGTGGCGGCTTGAAGTCGAGCCGGCCGGCGCACGCGAGCGCGACTATTTTCTGCACCTCCTTTACGTAACCGACGAGGCTGCCGCCGCACCGGCGCAGGCCGAAAAGATCGAGGAGGAGGGCCGCCTTGGCGCGCGAATCACCCTGGGTTCGCGTGCAGTCACCGTGACTTTTCAGACGGTAGGCCCGCTCGGAGGCCACTTGAAGATTGAGGAAGCCGGGCGAACGCTGCACGACGCCGCGCTGCCCGGCTGAAACAGACGGCTTACACCTTAGTCAGAAAAATGGGCAGGCCGAGCTTGAGATCGTACTTCGGACGGTA
>JAEHDI010001281.1 GCA_016880505.1 Bryobacterales bacterium
GGCGACGCGCACCGCGTCCCTGACGTTGTCGGCGACCGCCGAGTGCTCCAGCAATTCTACCTGGGCCTTGGCACCGGCCTCCCATGCCTCTTCAGCACTCTCGCCGGTGTTCAGGTCCAGTACGCGCATGGGCTGCGCCATCCCACCCTGCCCAACCAGCGCCAAAAAAACCGGGACAGTACACTCAATTCCGAATTTCACGCTGCCCTCGCTTCAGGGTTTGAGTAGAAGCTTGCCCGATGTTCCACGCCCCGCCAGGTCGATCTGCGCCTGCGCCGCCTCGGCGAGCGGGTAGGTCTGGTGAACGCGGACCTTCAGCTTGCCGGATCCGACCCAGCCCAGCACGTCGTTCGCCCGCCACAACAGCTCCTTCCGTTCGAGCGTGTAATGCATCAGCGTCGGACGCGTCAGGAACAGCGACCCCTTCTGGCTCAGTGCGAGCGGCTGCGTCGCCGGCACTGCGCCGCTGGCGTTGCCGAACGTCACCATCATGCCGCGCGGCCGCAGGCAGTCGAGGCTCTTCTCGAACGTCGACGCGCCGACCGAATCGTACACCACGTCCACGCCGCGCCCGCCGGTCAGCCGCCTCGACTCTGTCTCGAAGTCCTGCTTCGTGTACAGGATCATCTCGTCGGCGCCCGCCGCGAGCGCGAGTTGCGCCTTGTCCTCGGTGGAGGTTGTCCCGATCACCCGTGCGCCCCGCATCTTCGCCATTTGGACGATCAGCAGGCCCGTCCCTCCGGCCGCGGCATGCACCAGCGTGGTATCGCCTTCCTTTAGTGGAAAGGTGGAGTGCGTCAGGTAGTGCGCGGTCATGCCTTGAAGCATCGCCGCCGCGGCGGATTCGAAGGGGACGGTGTCCGGCAGCTTTACCAGCATCGCCGCCGGCACGGACTGGTACTCGGCGTAGGACCCGCGGGCCATTGCATACGCGACACGGTCTCCGGGCGCGAACCCCGTGACCTCTGCCCCTACCGCCTCCACCGTGCCTGCCGCCTCCTGGCCGATGGAGATCGGAAGATCCGCCTTGTACAGCCCGCTGCGGAAATAAATGTCGATGAAGTTCACGCCGATGGCGGCGATCTTCACCAGCGCCTCTTTCGGTCCCGGCTGCGGGACGGGAATATCCGCTAGCGTCAGCGCCTCAGGCCCCCCAGGTTCGTACACCAGAATCGCCTTCATATCGGCAAGTAGAGTAGCACGAAAACCGGAAAACCGGGACAGTACACTCAATGACGCATTTATTTCAGTGACCGGCTACGCAATCGCCAATCTCAACGTCCCCATCGCCGGTTCCGAACCGGCCGCCGTCGCGTCATAATCGCACCATGAGATTCGCAGTGTCCCTGATCTTGATCCTCGCCTCAGCCGCGTCCGGCCAAGCCCCGGACCGGATTCGCCTCGGCCTGCTCACCGCGATGCCCGTCAAGTGGGACGTCGAAGCGAACTGGAACACCTTCCAGCGGACCCTTGAGGCCCATGCCTCCGACGGGATCGATCTCGCTGTCACGCCGGAGTGCTTCCTGGACGGCTACGCCGTCGCCGACAAGGAATGGACTCGCGAACGCTTCGAGGCCATCGCCCAACACCCGGAAA
>JAEHDI010001282.1 GCA_016880505.1 Bryobacterales bacterium
CCGCCTCACCCGATCCGAAGCGCGTCGGACGCAGTTACGCGGCGTTTCTGCGTGGCGGCAAGCCCCGATGGCAGAACCGACTGTATTTCGAATACGCCTACGTCCGCGCCGTCCGCACCGAAAACCTGAAGTACGTTGAGCGGACAAAAGGCTGGCCGGGTGAACTGTACGACCTCGAGGCCGATCCCGGCGAGACCCGCAACCTGATCGACGACCCCGGCTATCGTAAGCAGCGGATGGCGCTGCACACGGAGCTCTCCGGATGGTTCGACCGCACGGGCGCGCCGCCGATCGAGGGATGGCGCTCCACGACGAAGCAGGAACTTACCGTCTACAGCCGTTAGAATAGGGGTTTATGGCCAAAGAATATGACCTGACCCCGAGGCGCGTCCCGAGGGTGGAAACACGCTACCGACGCATTGTGACTGAGATTCCGGCTCCCAAGTCGGTGCCGATCCTTGAACGCCTGCACCGCTACGAACCCCTGGCGATGCGCGGCCAGCCGCCGATCGTGTGGGACCATGCCGAGGGCTTTCAGGTTTGGGACGCCTGGGGCAACTGCTGGATCGACTGGTCGTCCGGTGTGCTGATCACCAACGCCGGGCACGGCCGCAAGGAAATTGTGGAGGCCGTCGCCGGCCAGGCTAACAGAAAGCTCCTGACGACGTACTGCTTCCCGACGGAAACGCGCGCGCAACTGGTCGAGCGACTGGTCACGCTTCTTCCCGAGCCGCTCAAGAAGGTCTTTCTGCTCACAACCGGTTCAGAGGCGGTTGAGTGTGCCATTAAACTCTGCCGGACACACGGCGTGAAGCTGGGAGGCCGGTCCAAGAACGTGATCGTCAGCTACGACAAGGCGTTCCACGGCCGTACGCTCGGTTCCCAGCAGGCTGGTGGCATTCCGGCGCTGAAAGAGTGGATCGTAAATCTGGATCCGGGCTTTGTCCAGATGCCGTTCCCAGACGGCTTCCGGACGGAAGACACCTCATTCGAGTACTTCGAGCGGAGTCTTGCGGCGGCGGGCGTAAAACCGGAGGGCGTCGCGGGCGTCATACTCGAGACCTACCAGGGCGGCAGCGCCTCGTTCGCGCCGCCGGCATACATGCAGGCCCTGCGGAAATGGTGTGACCGGCACAAGGTGCTGCTGGTCTGCGACGAGGTACAGGCCGGCTTCGGACGGACAGGCACCATGTGGGGCTTCGAACACTACGGCATCGTGCCCGACCTGGCGTGTTTCGGCAAGGGGATATCGAGCTCCCTGCCGCTGTCAGCCGTAGTGGGCAGGCCTGACGTAATGGACCTCCACCCGGCCGGCAGTATGACCTCCACACACACGGGCAATCCGGTGTGCTGTGCCGCGGCGCTCGCCTCGATCGAACTGGTGGTCAAAGAGAATCTCGTCGAAAACGCGCGAAAGATGGGCGACCTGCTCCACCGAAAGCTGAACGAGCTGAAGCCGCGGTTCCCGCAGATCGGCTCTGTGGACGGCAAGGGCCTCGTGGCCGGCGTTGCCTGCGTCAAGCCGGGCACGAAGGATCCGGACGGCGACCTGGCATGGGAAGTCGTGCGCCGCGCCATCGAGAAGGGCGTGCTGATGTTCTCGCCGGTCGGCTTCGGCGGCAGCACGGTGAAGATTGCGCCTCCGCTCGTAATCAACGAAGATGCCGTGCTCGAGAGCACCGGCGTGCTGGAAGAGGCCTTCGCCGAGGCGACGGTCGCGTCGGAGGCAGCCGTCCGATGAGCAAACCCGATGTCGTCGTCATTGGCGGCGGGATGATCACCAACGATCAGATCCTGCCGTCGCTGTACCAGATGCAGCGGTCGGGGCACATCGGCGAAATCAAGATCTGCGCCCTTAACGCTCGGCCGCTTAAGGACCTGGCCGATTCAGCGACGTTCAAACGCGCCTTTCCCGGGCAGTCCTTCCAATCCTTTCCGGACATCGCGGGCGATCTCGACAAGCCGTACCCGGATCTCTTCCGGGAAGTAATCGCGTCGCTGCCGCCGCGGAACGTCGTAGTCGTCGCGGTGCCCGATCAGCTTCACTTCAACGTCATCATGACGGCGCTGAAGCACAACCAGCACGTATGTACGGTGAAACCGCTGGTGCTGAAGGTTGCCGAGGCCCTCGAGATCGAACGGGAAGCGTACAGCCGCGGGCTCGTGGTTGGCGTCGAGTACCACAAGCGCTTCGACGACCGCAGCCTGCTGGCTCGGCGGCGGTACCGCGAGGGCCGGTTCGGCGAATTTCGCCTCGGCACCGCCTGCCTGCTCGAGAAGTGGTATTACCGCCATTCCAATTTCCAGAATTGGTGCACGGTCGAGAACTCCGACGCCTTCACATACATCGGCTGCCATTACGTGGACCTGGTGCACTTCATCACCGGCCTGCTACCGGTCGCGGTGAGCCTATACGGCATCCGGGATAAGTATCCAAACGGCAAGGAGGGATTCCTCTGGACCGACGCGCGTGTCCTCTGGAACAACGGCGCGTGCCTGAACGTGCAGAACGCCCTCGGCTTCCCGGATGAAGCGCCCGGCACGAATACTCAGGGTATGACGATGTATTGCGCTGGGGAGACGAACGGCACGTTGATTTCGCATTCCGATCAATTCCGCGGATTGAAGTACTGCTACGTCAACCGGGACGACTCGCCGGGCGCGACGGTCTACGCCGAACCGAGTACCGACTACTTCCAATACCTCGATCTCGGCGGCCCCGGGATGATCCCCGTCGGCTACGGTTACCGCTCGGTGGAGTACATCGTCAAAGCGGCCATCCGCGCCGAGTCGGAGA
>JAEHDI010001283.1 GCA_016880505.1 Bryobacterales bacterium
AAGCGCTATCTGCTGCGACTCGCCTGCCGCGTTACATCCTGGGACGGGCACTTCGAGGAAATGCTGGGAACCACGACCGACATCAGCCGAACGGGAGTGCGCGTGGTCTTCTCGGATGAGGTCGCGCCGCTGAAGTTGCACATTGGAGAAACTGCCTGCGTTCTAGTGGACCTACCGCACAGTCCGTACTTCACTCCGCGGAAACTCGAATGCATCTGCAGGGTCGTTCGCATTGGGGACGAAGATCCCACACGCCCGACGGCTGCCTTCGAGATTGCTCGAATCCGAGTTCGCGAACGGAACGGGCGGTTGGTAGACGAAGATCCCGCCACGAAACTTCTTCAGTGAAGCGGGAACTGATCTTGTGTCTTAGGCTAGCTACTGACAGGAGGCACAAATCACCATCAAAGGAGCAAGACACCATGGCACCAACCAGTGCTACACAACGAGGCAGCGAGCAAGCAGCCGACAAGAACGCGCTGCGTCCATTTCATGTGAACGTTCCGGAATCGGAACTCACCGAATTGCGCCGGCGCATCAACGCCACAAAGTTTCCCGAACGGGAGACGGTCCCCGATGCATCGCAAGGAGTTCAGCTCGCGACCATGCAGGCTCTGGCCCGCTACTGGGCGACCGAATACGACTGGCGCAAGGTCGAGGCGAAACTGAACTCGTACCCGCAATTCATCACCGAGATCGACGGTCTGGACATCCACTTCATTCACGTTCGCTCGAAGCATGAGAATGCGTTGCCGCTGATCGTTACGCACGGATGGCCCGGCTCGATCACCGAACAGTTGAAGATCATCGATCCGCTGACCAATCCCACGGCACACGGCGGAAAAGCATCTGATGCGTTCCATGTCGTGATTCCGTCGATGCCCGGCTACGGTTTTTCCGGCAAGCCGGCCACGACCGGATGGAACTCCGCCCATATCGCCCGCGCCTGGGTAGTGCTCATGAAGCGCCTGGGGTACACCAGGTTCGTGGCGCAAGGCGGCGATTGGGGCGCGATCATCACCGAGATCATGGGCGCGCAGGCGCCACCGGAATTGCTCGGCATCCACACCAACATGGCGAACGTGATCCCGCTCGACATCGACAAGCTGGCCTTTTCCGGCGCGCCGGCTCCGGCGAATTTCACGGACGACGAGAAGCTCGCGTACGAGCGCCTGAGCTTCGTCTACGCAAAAGGCATCGGCTACGGCTTCCAGATGGGATTGCGGCCGCAGACGTTGTACGGAATCGCGGACTCGCCCGTCGGCCTGGCGGCTTATTTCCTCGATCACGACGCACGCAGTTACGAGCTGATCTCGCGTGTCTTTGCGGGAGGGACCGAAGGCCTCACACGGGACGACGTCCTCGACAACGTCACGCTCGCCTGGTTGACGAATACGGGGGTCTCAGGGGGCCGTCTGTATTGGGAGAACTGGGGCGCGTCGTTCTTCGCCGTCAAAGGCGTCGTGGTTCCGACGGCCGTGAGCGTCTTCCCCGACGAACTCTATCCAGCCCCGCGGAGCTGGGCGGAGCGGGCGTATCCCAAACTCATCCATTACAACAAGCTCGACAAGGGCGGCCATTTCGCGGCGTGGGAACAGCCCCAACTTCTTTCAGAAGAGATTCGCGCGGGCTTCAGGTCACTGCGCAAATAGTGGTTTAGACGGCCCGGCCACAAACGCTAATAGGGATTCGCTGCTCTGACGGCCTGTGGACGCCCTCCTCTCCGGCATCTACGATCCAGTCGCTATCTTTCGGAGCCTCGGTGGTCGGCTGCTTGGGCATTACGGGCTGCTGGATCTGCTCTGCCGTGTGCAGCGTGAAGTGGCGCTCGGCGATGTTACCAGGCGCGATCGCTTTGTTTTCACACTCCTTGGTCGCGTCGATCACCGACGACCGCCAGATCTTGTCGAGGGTTTCGATGAAGCGCACGGCGGCGTTGATGTCCCAACTTGACTGGCTTCACGATTCGCCAGTGGATGTGAAGGTGCTGTCTGTCTGGCGTGACGTCGGTTCTTTCGACGACGGTTTCATCCTGAATGGGCCAGGAAAGCATCTGCGTGCCGCATTACAGCATCCGGTCAACGATTTGCCCGGCCATCTCTTGACGCCGCTCGCTAACGATGTTGTAGCGGTCGAAAACCGACCTCGTCTTGTGGCCGCTGATCTGCATCGCGACGACTTCGGGCGTCCCGGAGCGAATCAAGTTCCTGAGATCGCTGGTTTATCTGTTTGCAGGCCTCAGTGTGATGGTGTTCTTCTATGTCTTTAACAAAGAACAGTCTTGGTAAGGGGATGCTAGAAGAAACCGCCGCTATCCGCAGCTCGGCCCGAGCCCGCAGCGTCCGATGAGCCCGGTAGAAACCCGCAGCGTTGTGCATTCATTCGGGACTAGTGCTCCAGTACCGAGCACGCCCGGTACTATCCCTAACCGTGTTCTAGGCCCATTTGCGAACCCAGCCTGCCGGTTAATGATGAACAGGAAAGGACGCTGTATGGGCGCAGGCGGAGGGGATGACCAATGAGAGTGGCGGTGAAGATGACAAATCAGAAACCGAGAACAGCGCGGTCGATGGGCCTCAGTGATGAAGAGGTCGCTAAGATGCTGGGCATCCGCCTAGAGCGGCTTGTCAATGCCCTTGACGAAGCAGGGCTATGTAGATGCCCTCGGCGAAGTGGGGCTATGTCGATGTCCGAAGAAGGTGACACCGGTTTCGGCCCTGTCGGTTATCGCCGGGAGGATTCTGTTCCTTCGACTTCAGGCGGGCTTGATTCTGCACGATGAACGCCTTGATCTCGTCTGCCATCGACGACGTCTCGGCGGCGGTGTGCCTCCCGGTGTGCCCGAAGCCGGGTGGCGCCGTGACTCTCTGTGTTCTACAAGCCGCTGAAAATGGGGCTTTGCCACCGCCCGGAGCCGCGTCCAATCACCCCGAGATGGGACTCAAACTCCCGCGACCTTTCACTGGTCATGAGGGGTCGATCCCCTCTCCAGCACCATAGAATGTATGACTTGGCGGGAATTTCTGGAAGGGTTTTCACTATGAGACCGTACGTGCTGTCGTTGAGGCGGGCTACGTTGCTTGCCATGATTCTCTCGCTTCCGCTTTCAGCGAGCGATCGGCAAAGAGGAATCTATGTCTCAACTTCAGATTCCATACTTCCCCACATTGCCGACGGCAACGGTTGGAAAACGCTCATCACACTGGTCAACACGCGTTCTGACGACGTTCAGTACACTCTGGCGTTCCATTCCAGTCCGGCGGGTCAACCGTGGAAATTGAACATTGCCGGGCTCGGTGCGGTTAGTACGATCTCTGGAACCATCCCGATCGGCGGATCTGTGTTCTTCGAGACTACCAACCCACCTGGGACAACATCCGTAGGCTGGGCAGAGCTTGAAGACAACTACGATCGAGTTGCGGGCATGGCCGTCTTTCGATTTTCCTCCGAAGGCCTCCAGGACACGGAAGCCGTAGTGCCGTTTGCGAACAAATATGATACTGACTTTTATATTCCCTTTGACAACCGAGCCGGATTCGTCACCTCGATTGCGATCGTAAATCCCTCGTCGCACGATGTGGCTGAGGTATTCGTTGAGTTTCGGGACTTGAAGGGACAGCGAATCCTTCAAGAGACGATTACGTTGCAGCCGCTTGAGCATCTTCCGTTTTCAACTATTCAGAGATTTCCCGCAACCGCTGAGAAAAATGGCGTGATCGAATTTACAAGCGTTCGGGGAGTCTCCGCCTTAGGCATCCGTTTCAATCCCCGCTTTTCGTTCACGTCGGTACATGCTCTGAGCAAGTGAGGCGAGTCTGGGATCAACTCGGCCGCGGCCTGCCCACTGAATGCCGGCAGGTAGCACTGGGTTCGCCCGCCCTTGTGGAGCCAGTCAGCGGCGTGCTTCTCGCCCTTGCCTTCGGCACCGCATACGGTGTTCGCCTTCCACCTTCGGTGTGCTCGTCAGGGCTACCGCCCGGTGTTCGAACCGAGACGAAGTGGACGGGCGGCGGGGGAATGAATATCCAACAGGAATTCGGGCGAGACTGGGTCTTTGGCGCCTGGGCTGCCGAAGAGGAAAAATGGTGCTCCCAGGCGTTCGAGGAATTTCGGGATGCGCGAAAAAGGCCAGCATGACGCGCGCCTAGTTGCACTGTCCTCCTCCGGCTTCGGCTCTGACTTGACCGCCTCCTCGCTCCCGCTATCCGCCCTGTCTCAGGTTGACACGCTGGTGAGACACTAAAGTGTGTCACGCGGTGTCTCGTACGTTTCCCCCGATAGAACTGAACGAAATAAGTCTCCCATTCTCAACATGCTAAGGTTCTCTCCGCATTTGGCCTGAGCACTGCTCTATCATCCGCAGAACCTAATCTCTCTCTGGGTGGAGACACGCAATGATTTCCGAGAAGACCAGCGAAGCGCCCTCGACCAAAGAACGGCTTGAGACCGGCTTCGCACTCTTGCAGTTTATTCTGGAACAGCGGCTGGACACGGAAGATCCCGGGTTTGCCTGGGGCATTGAGCGCGGCATCGTGGCTCGCGAACTGGACGAGTTGGAGGACGATCTCCACTCGCTCAGGCCACCGCAGGCCAGTTAGCTCAGGCGCTCAAAGACTGCGTACCCATCATCGTCACGACGCGCCGGAAATTCCCGTTCGTAACGGAGAAGATCGGGGCGCCGCACTTGCGCGGCTGTGTCAACGGCAGGCCTAGAATGAGTTCAGAGGGGGAACGGTCATGCTTCGGGAGAACGCCTTTCATCCGCCGCTACGAACAGCATTCCTCGCGGTTCTGCTGTTTGCGCAAGCCTCGCCAATCCTGAGCGCGGCGGAAATTCCAAAGGGTACCCACGTTCTGCTGCAGATGGTGAACTCCGTCACCACCCGGACCGCTCAAGTGGGCGATCAAGTCTATATGAGAACGGCAAGCCCAATTGGAGTCTCCGATAGGATCGTCGTGCCGGTAAACAGCTACGTGCAGGGAGTCGTCGCGTCCTCAAGGCGCGGTGGGCGAGTCTCCGGCCGGGCGGAACTGAGCCTTCGAC
>JAEHDI010001284.1 GCA_016880505.1 Bryobacterales bacterium
CCTCGATCTTCGCTTGCGCCCAGACGAACTTCCTGTCCTCTCCTGCGACCGCGAATCCCTTGAGCGGCCCGCCATCCTTTGCAACCAGTCCGCCGCCGGTATGACGGAACCGCACCAGCACACAGTTCCCCTCCACCTTCACCGAGTCATGGATCGGCCCGGAGTACACGCGTTCCTGCCGGTAGACGGCTCCGAGCGCCGCCAGAGCCAGACGCCGTCCAACCTCCCGCTTGTCGCGTGGGTGGACGTCATCGGCCTCACCCAGCTCGATAGTCAACGCGAGGCCGGTGTTCGGAGCGGAGAACCGGTCGTGAGCGGAGAAAGCCTCACTTCCCATCTTCCCTGTGCGTTCGCGACCGCCGTGCGGCTCTCCACGCCGATCGTCACGGTAATCCGCTCCCCAGGATCGGCCCACCCCCAGACCGGCACGGGAACACCTCGCTGCATCACCATGTGGTCGCTGAACAGCGCGGGCAAAGAAGGGTCGCCGAACAGCGGCACGCTGACGAGCGGCGCCGCCAAACCGACCTGAAGCCTCACCCGAGCTTCCCTCCGAACCACAGACGGTTGGCCGTGCCGCCCAGCACTGCAGTGCGCTCCGCGGGCTTTAGAGGAAGATCGTGCGTGAAGATCTTCAAGTGCTCTTCGAAGCTCACCTTCGGCGTCCACAGATCGTTTGGAAAATCGCGTCCCCAGACGCACCGTTCCGCGCCGTACGCCCGCAGGACCTTCAGGCAGGCGTCGTGCATATCGCGGCAGGGATAGCCTTCCTTGCTGCCCGTGGGAACGAACGTCAGCTTAGCGTGCAGGTTCTTGCGCCTCTCCAACCGCAGCACCGCCATCAAGGTCGCGTCGAGTTCGGGTCCTGCCTGCGGATTCAGGCAGTGATCGAGGACGACGCGAAGCTTCGGGAATTTGCCGAGCATCGCATCGGCCTCGTCGGCCTTGTTGCGCCCGATCAGAATGTTGATCACGATGCCGAGATCCAGCGCCGCCTTCCAGAGCGCCTCGACGCCCGGATGATTCAGCCGCCCGTCGGCAGCCGGGATGCTGCGCATGCCTTTCATCCCGAAGTCACGAACAAATTGCCGCAGAATGTCCGGGCTTTTCGGATTGTCCGGATCGAGCGTGCAGACACCAGCCGTCCAGTCCGGGTTGGCCTTCGCCGAATCGCAGGTGTAACGGTTATCGAAGCGATAGAAAGTGCTGGTCTGAATCAGGCAGGCGCCGCGAACACCAGCCGACTGGGTCTGTTTGCGGAGATCTTCGATGGACGCTTTTCCGCGAGGCGGCCGAAGTGGTTTCTCGATGGGCGGATATTTCTTCTCGTCCGGAGAATAGATGTGAGCGTGCGTGTCGATGATGAGCATCGCAGATAGTGTACTGCGCGCTCAGGCCTCTTCGAGGTAGGAGCGAACCAGCGCATCGATCGGCGCCTCGCGTCCTTCCGTCCAGGCTGCATCGAACTCCCCGGCGCCGAGGCCCGCTCGCGCCTTCTCGGTAACCTGCTCCAGTTCGGAGCGCAGGTACGGCGGCACCGGCGTCGTGGCCGTCTCGCGCAGCTTTGCGGCTCCTCCGAGCAGCCGTGCCGAATTCCGGAAACGATGCTGCTCCGCTTCGATTCCCGCGATCCCCTCCAGACACCCGGCGATTCCGCGGCGGTCGCCGATTTCGCTCCGCATGCGCAAGCTCGTCCGAAAGTCGGATAACGCCTTGCTTGCGTCTCCTGTGCCATGCAGCGCCGAGGCGCGGCCATGGAGCGACAGGGCGACGCCCCAGCGCCCGCCGATCGCTTGCCAGAGAGAGGTCGCTTCTTCGAACAGGCTGACTGCCCGTTCGTGCTCGCCGCGGACCGTGGCGAGTATGCCAAGCCCAGTCAGCCCGGCGGCGCGGATTGACCGGTTACCGGCTTCCCGCGCCAGCCTGTAACACTCTTCGACAAACCCAGCCGCGCGCTCGTGCTCGCCCTTCTCGGAAGCGATCCACCCACGGATGACCAGCGCCCACCCGAGGATCGACCGGTCGTGAAGTTCCCGCAGCATTTCGAGCGCC
>JAEHDI010001285.1 GCA_016880505.1 Bryobacterales bacterium
GCGCCGTTCATGCTGCCGGTGTGAAGATCGGTGGAAATCGAATCCGGGTAGAAACCTTGCCGGATAGCGGGCGCGGCGTTGCGCATCACGAAACTGCCGCCGCCATGACCGACGTCGAACTTCACTCCTCGTTTCCGGGCCTGAGAAAGATAGTCGTACAGCTTGCCGTCTTCGTCGATCCACGGCACGGGACCGCGGAAGCAGTGCGTCGTAATGTCGCCGGGCCGTAGCTTCTCCGTCACCAGTTGCCAATACGGCCGCTCGCGCAGAAAATAGCCGAAGTCGACCATCACTGGTATGCCGGCCTGCGCTCCGGCCTCAACCGCCCGGTCCACCGAGCGCCAGTCGGGTAACTGGTAGTGCGCCGACTTCACACCGACCACAACGTCCCGGTGCTTCTTCGCCAGACGGGCAACCTCGGCCGGGTCGAAATCGCTCTGCTCGACGATGTCGGTCATCATGCCGAGCCCGGCGATGTTGATCATCGCCAGTACCCGCGTCTTCGCGAGGTCGATCACCGTATGACGGAACGTCTCGAAGTTGCGCCAGCCCGAACTGCCGGCGTCCACCATCGTCGTAACGCCGGTTCGGAAGCTGAACGCATCCGGCGGAATGCTGTTATCGCCGGCCCAGGCATCTCTGATGCCGGTGGTATGAAACACGTGCACATGAATATCCACCAACCCGGGAGTGACGTAGAGACCCTCCACGTCCAGAACCTGCTTTGCCTGCGCGGGATCGATGCCGGCGGCGACCGACGCGATCTTCCCGTCCCGTACGGCAACATCCATGCGCGCGTCGATGTTGTTTTTCGGATCGATGACGTGACCGCCCTTCAAAAGCAAGTCGTACGGCGCCTGCCCCCAACAGATGAGAGAAACCAGTAGAAGAAGAATCGCTGCTTGTTTCATGTCCTCATGCCTTGTTGTTTACTGCCCGCTCCATCGCGCCTCGCTATGGAGCCGCGTTGACCGTGACTCGGTATTTCAGGATGACCGGCTTGCCGGGCTCGAGCGTGTACGACTTTAGTCCGGGGAAGTTCACGCCGAGAAAGCCGTAGTGACGCAAGCACCATCCGTTTGGGAACCCGGGGTTGGCCGGGTCAATGTCAATGCGCGCACCCGCGCGCCGACCGCCGAACGTCCCCTCAAGCTCCGCCCACGGGTGTGGAACAAGGTTCGTGTCTTTTGCCTCGCGGCCCGCGTCGGTCCGCACGACAGTGTCCTCTCGATCGGCGTAGCGGATACAGAAACCTCCATAGCCTTTCCCGTCCTGTTGCCCGGCAATCTGGACGGGTTGCCCAAGTGCCTCGATGGAGAGCGTGAAGTCGAGCTCACGCCGGTTGGATCGAGCCGGATGCGTTACGATCTCGACCGTTTCTTTCACGAGTCTTCGCTCGCCCGCGAACCAGCCGTTTTCGGCCGCCAGCCGCGCAAAACCGCCTTTCGCTTCCCGGCCAAGCCATTTCACGAATCGGTGGCCCACGCCGTGCAGCACCCACAGATCGTACGTCTCGCCTCCGGCGCTCACAACCGGCCACGCCCAGAAGACGCCACGGTGATGATAGTGGTCTTTCGGAAAATCCTCTGTGACAGCCGTGCCGTCCGGTGCGTACAGCGGATGCAGATAGCAGCACCGCCGCATCGCCTCCGGGGCGCCTTCCTTCCAC
>JAEHDI010001286.1 GCA_016880505.1 Bryobacterales bacterium
AAGCGTCCGTGCCAACGGCCCGACCTGCACCCCCACCGACCGCATCGTCAATCGGCTTCCACGTGTCGCGCTCAACCCACTCTGGGTACTCCCCTTCAAAGGGAGGCTCAGAAACCACAATGGCCTCCGCTGATAGACCATCGACCCTGTGCGAGTGGAATGGAGGCTTTAGAGCCGGTTCGGCGGGCTGCCCGTCACACACCCCCGGTATTCGCTTCAGTTCCTCGACGATTCTCGCAATTCGTCTCATTTCGACTACACCGTCTGGTCGGTCGAGAGTCCCCTCAGTCCGCCTGGACAGGCTTCTTTCTCGGCGGCACGCCTTTCGGATGGCAGTCTATGCACTTCACCCAGTGGATGTTGTGCTTGCTCTTCGTAGAAAGGAACGTCGTGTCCATCTTCTCCACGTCTAAGCCGCAGTTGGAAAGGCGCGGGTGGCAGTTGGCGCACGAGGCGCGCGTCGTCTGCCGGTGCTTGTCATGACAAGCCAGACAACTGATGCCCTCGTGGACGCCGATGGGCGTCCGATCGTCGCCATACCCCACCTGGAATCCCGCCAGCGGCGAGTGGCACTGGTAGCAAAGCGCCTGCCTCTGGTCCGGGCTCATCTTCACCAGGCGCTCGCCCTCACGCATCGCCGGGATCGGCAACCGGGCGTTCGGCATGTGCTCCATCTGCCGCCGGTCGAGCAGCGCCAGCGATGGCCGGAAAATCTCCTGCCTCGGGCCGGGATTGTCCGGTTTCTGCCGCGCCTTCTTCAGTGGCATGCCTTCACGGTGCATTGCGTGGCAGGCGAGACAGGGAATTGTGGGCTTGTTCGCGAGCGACGGGTCTTTCAGCCGCCACGGTCCTTTCAGGTCCGTCGGCTCCACCAGGTCCCGGATCCCGCCCTCGAAGAACATCCCGTGACAGCGGAGGCAGTCATCCATCAAGCGGCGCTTGGTGTTGTGGTCCTTGTTCAGGAAGATCTCCGCGTAGGTGATGCTATGCGGCCCGGCTTCCCAATTGGCGAACTCCTGCCGGTGGCATTCGCGGCACTGTTTCATCAGCCGGTCCACATCCGCGCTCTTGATGCGGATCTGTTCCGGCGCGTCGTCCTTCCAGTGCTTTACCAGCCGCCGGATGTTACCGAGATGAAAATCCATGTCGAGGGTCAGCGTACCGCCGTGGCACGCCTTGCAGTTCGTCTCCCTGTGCGTGGACGCGCGCCAGAGGTCGAACGTCGGCCGAATCTCGTGGCATCGCGCGCATGACTCCCCGGCGTTGGACTCATAGAAGAAGCTGCCGCCGGGAATAGCCAAGAGCGCCGCCACCACGGCCACGCCGAGAAACAATGTGGATCGCTTCGGTCTCTTCATGGCGTGGCTCCTACCGGAACTTCGTCCCTTTCCATGTCTTCACCATGTGCTCCGACGCCCAGTAGGCGATTGCCATGATGTTCAGCACCGGATTGAAGCCGCCGTTGTTAACGTGGACGCTGCCGTCCACCACGAACAGGTTGTCGATCTCGTGTACGCGGCAGTACTTGTCGACCACCGAGGCCTTCGGATCGTATCCCATCCGGCATGTACCCGCCTGATGCTGTCCGCCCGAGAGGCCCTTGCCGCCGCCGCGCTTCCAGGTCAGGATCGCGCCCGCCTCTTTCACCACCCGCTCGGCCTTCTCGGCCATGTAATTGCCGATCTCGATCGAATGCGGGTGCTTGTCGCCGGACATCCGGGCTACCGGAATCCCCCAGTAGTCCTTGACCTTCGGATCCGCCTGTACGCGCGAGTCGAACACCGGCATCTCCTGCGTTGGCCCGCGGAATGAGACACACCGCCGGTACCACTTCCGCATGTAGTCTTTGTGGCCCTTTCCCCAACGCGGTGTGCCAGGCGGGGCGATGCCGATCGCTTGGATCGGGAGCCGGATGAACTCGTTGCAGAGCATCCCGCCGCCCTTCAATCCCGGATTGCCGTGGTTGTAATCGGACACTGCGATGCCCGCGCCCGGCCCAAGGTCATCGTAGGCCACGTTTTCGAACAGCCCGTAGGCGCCGGTGTACGTGTGCCCCTGAAGATTACGGCCTACCCAGTCGTGCCGGTTTCCGAGGCCGTTCGGGAACAGCTTCGTCTTCGAGTTGAGTAGCAGCCGCGCCGATTCGATCGCGCAGCAGGAAACCACCACCAAGTCAGCCGGTTGTTCCCGCAGGCTGTCGTTGGCGTCGAAGTAGGCGACTCCGGTGGCGCGCCCCTTGGAATCGGTCTGAATCTCCTTCACCATGCACTCGGTGCGAAGCTCGCAGTTCCCGGTAGCCATCGCGGTCGGGATGACCGTGTTCTGCGTGCCGTTCTTCGCGTTCACCTCGCAGGCGAACCCGACGCACCAGCGGCACCGCATACAGGCTTGCCGCCCGTTGTACGGCACGCTGTTGCGGAGCATCGGGATATCGAAGGGATGCAACCCGAGTTTCCCGGCGGCCGGCCGCAGGATCTTCATCTCGTTCGTCGGATCCAGCGGCGGCATCGGCAGCCGCTTCTTTCGCGGCCCCTTGAACGGGTTGTTCGCATCGCCCCCGGAGACGCCGATCTCCCACTCGGCTTTCTCGTAGTAGGGCTCCAGGTCGTCGTAGGTGATCGGCCAGTCCTCGAGCGTGCTCCCCTCGAGCGCACCGTACGTCGATCGCATTCGGAAATCCTGCGGCATGAAGCGCCATGCCATGGCGCCGTAAGTGAGCGTGCCGCCGCCGACGCAGGCCGCGTTGTTGTTGTAGCCTCCCTGGCTGGGATATACGATCTGCTCGCGGCCGTTCGCGTCCACCAGGACCCGCGGATTCCGCTGCTCATCCGGCCCGGAACTGCTTCCGAGGATCGACGTCCGCTGGTTCCGTAAATCGTCCTTGCGGCAATCGAACGCCGAATACCACTTGCCGCGCTCGATCAGGACGACGCTCAGTCCCGCGGCGGCCAATTCCTTCGCGACGATGCCCCCGCCGGCTCCTGCGCCGATTACGACAGCATTCCGGTGCGGTAGTGCCATGGTTCTCGTCTCCTCTCAGGACTGCGGCGGGAACTCGTAATGCTGCCGGCCGCGGATGGCCGTTGCCGGCACCCCGAGCATCTTCCAACTCACCATGTCCCGGTTGCCGCCGTGCCGCGGGTCGCCATAGAAGCCCTGCATGGTGTGGTTGAGGATCAGGTCGAAGAACTCTTTCTGGGATACGCCCTGCCAGAGCTCGGCGGGCGCCTGGCCTTTCTCGATCGAAGCGACCATCGCGGTCCGCTCGTCCGGCGTCAGTTCCACGAAGCTCTTCCCGTGCGCTTTCTGCGCCGTCTTCTCGATCGCGGCAACCCCCAGCCGGTAAGTCTCGCGGTTCTCTTTGAACCAGCGATGCAACTGCCGGTCGATGTAGCGGACAACTCCGGCCCACCCGGCGCCGGGGTCCTGGTCCGCCGGGATGATCGTCTCGCAGAGAGCGTTTACGACCGCGGCCTCGCCGGCGGTGAAGAACCGCCAGGGCGGTTTCGGCCCGCCGCAGGAGACCAGCGAACCGGAGGCCGCTGCCGCCGCGGCCACCTGGATAAACTTCCGGCGTTTCAGAGTCTTGGACCCCTTCATCGCAATCCTCGCCCCTATTCATATCACACCAAGGGCGGGCTCTTCAGAAGGACCAAGCTCCAGAGCTACTTGTGCGCCGTGACCGCGGTGTGCTCGTGGTAGTGGCCAGCCTGATGCAGGTCGTTGTGCAGCGCCCGGTAGGCCGACATGAGCTTCAGCCGTACCCGCTTGTAGACCGCGTCTTCGGCCCGCGTGCCGATCGTATCGATGTACGCCAGGGCGCCTTCGATCTGGTCCAGCATGGTCAACGCATCCACGGCGGAGAAGAATCGGGACCCTTCGACTCGGATCATTACCGGCGAAGTGTGGGCCGCGATGATCTCCGGCTTGTCGGGGTAGTGGCCGCGCACCATCAGCGCCACCCAGGAACTCCGGTCGAGCTTCACGGGCCACCGGCCGGAATCGCGGTCAGGCTTAACGCTGCGGCTTTCGCGCACCTCCCCGTTGACTACGAGCTCCACCTTGCTCATCGGGACCGTGACGCTGGCGACCTCCCAGGTCACTTCCACCGTGCCGCCGCCGGACTTCATCTCAATCCTGCCGCCCGACGGCCGCCCGTCCACGGCAAATTCCACCAGCGGCCCGTAGGTCGCAAAGGTGTTGCCTGCCCGAACGGCATCCTTCCAGGACTCGTAAGTGAACTCGCGACCGCTTGGAATCCGGGCGTATGTCCGGATGGTGCCTACCGCCGTCGATGCGGCCATCTTGTCCGTTCCGCCAACCGCCGCAATGAAGTGGCCGCAATTCAGGTAGCGGTAATAGTCCGACAGGGAATACGGATCGATCCCCGCATAGAAGCTCCCCCAGGAGGTCATCTCCACGGCATCGATCAATCCGGTGGTCAAGCCGGCGGCGTTCTCGCATCGGGGGTTGGGGAAGTGCGGTAACACCACTACCCCTCCCTGCGCCCGGCAGCGCTCGGCCCATTCCATGAGCAGGACCCCGACTGGATCGCCCAGCGCCGCCTCGTCCGGCCCTCCCGCGCACATCGGCGCGATCACGCTGCCGTTGTACCCAAGCAGCGAGATGTGGCCGAGCACATGCTGCCGGTTCTCGGTGCCGACGCGGACCAGCCATTCCC
>JAEHDI010001287.1 GCA_016880505.1 Bryobacterales bacterium
AAGTCTGGCGCAGGAAACAGCGGACCAACTGGCGAAAGAACCGTGGCCGGTCTCTGGTTGCCACGACACAGGAGACAAGTTCGTCCACCGCTACATTATAGGGCTCTGTTTGACATTCAGAGCTATCCGGTCGAGATCGTGAGACAATATCCGAAACTGCCGTCGGCGAGTTTTGCGATTGAGCAGGCCGCGCCCAAAGCTCCGCTTTTTTATTTGCAGCCGGGATAGACCGCAGGTCCTGGGGCTTTGCGTCGAGAGCCTGAGCCGGTCCCTCCGGGAAGCCGCGCCAGAGTTCTCCGCGCACTGCTACATTTTGGATGATTCGACAACGCCTGCGCTCTCGGCCGAAGCGCACCGCCGTGCCGCCGCCGGCGCCTCTCGGGAGCTGCACCTCGAGATCATCGATCGGGTACGGCAACGTGCCGTCTATCGGGAACTGACAGCCCTGAATCTCGAGTCGTACGGACTTCTGAGGTCCACTTGCCGAATGCTCGGCCAAGGCTCTTGGGATCTCGCCGGGGTACGGAATTTCGCATTCTTAATCGCATACTGTTATTCCACTGACGACGACCTCATCGTATTTCTGGACGACGATATCTTGCTTACCAGCAGCGTCTATGGGGGCCATTTTATAGAAATTGACGGAGCTTCCGTCATCCGGCAATTGCTTTCCAGCACTCCCCCCGGGCGACTGGTTGCTTCAGGTACGGAGTACTTCGGGCGGTTCGATGGCTCGATATTGGATCACTTACGCCTGCTTTTCGACGATCTAAGCAATGGCTGTCTCCTCGGCCTGTGGGAGGCCGAGTCCAGAGTTCAGACAACGGCACGCCTCCAACAGGTCAGTTTGTTCCCATCGACATTGCCAACGCGGCTGGCACTCCCGGGCGTGTCGATCCTTAAGCACGGACCGGGCATCAGCGGAGCGCTACTTGCCACCACGCCGGCTGCTTTGTTTTCGCATCCTCTCCCCCGCTGCTATAACGAAGATTGGATCTGGCTTAGTCTGCTGGGCCGGCCGGGAGCCGCCATTCGAAGGGTAGATCCAAAGGCGCTCCACGCAGCTCCACCGCAACCCCCTATCGAGAGTCGTTTCGTCGCCTATCAAAATACCGGCGAAGTGGTCTATCGTGCGGTCCGGGGTGTCATGAATGACGCTCCTTCGCGCTGTAATGCCCTTGAATGGTGTGAGAATGCAATCTCTGTGGATCACTTCTTGTGGGCGGCGGATGCCCTGGTGAGAGAAATACAGTCGCTACTCCAGACCGGGGCGAAAATCGACAGCTCGCTCAACGGGACGGGACCACTCTCGGGAGAGCCTCACCTGTGCGCATCGGTGAGACGCGCCATTCGCAGGATCCAGCGTTGCGGGCAGGAGGCTCTGGAATCCGTAGAAGCTATGGATCACGCAGCGCTGCATCGGTGGTTCCGGAAATATCTGCGGCGGGTTCCAGTATGGCGGCGGCTATTGCAGGAGAGTCGGGAGGTCCTACTCACCAACGCGCGCGGTTACTAATCTTGGACCCGTGTTCGCATGCAGTTGCCAGACCGCGACCGGAGGGAGTAGAAGCTTAGCGGGCCGCGCTGGCATAACGCGGAGTGGTCAGTGGAAGTTCTCCACCAGCCACAGGTCCGAGTTCGGATGATCCGGATGCGTGTATAAAGCGAAGCGGCCATCGGGCGATACGGTGAGGCCAAAATCCCAAAAGAGGAAGGGACCGGCGAGTGTGGCGACTTTCGTGGTTCGGCCAGTGGCAAAGCTAAAGAACCGAAGCGAGGGAACGCTACGAAAGTCCGGCCATTCGATGAAGTAGATGCCGTCGGGGAGAACTGCAAATCGGCGGCCCCCTACGGACTGGAGGACCTTGGTCTCTTCACCCCCGGCCACCGGAACTCGCCAGACTTCGGAGAATCGCCCCTCGGATTTCTGATAGTAAAGAACGTCGCCGGCCTCGAAAGGACAAAGCCCGCCTTTCCGGGTCACTTGTATGGGGGCCCCTCCTTCCGACGGCATGCGCCAAACTTCCCTCGAGCCCGTTCTTCTTGATGAGAAATAGATCGTCTTGCCGTCCCGGGAGACACTCGGCGTCGAGTCGTCGGCGGGATCGCTGGTCAGGCGCTGGGGCGCGCCGCCATCGGCATCGACAACATAGATGTCGAAGTTGCCCTCTTTGTCGGAATCAAAGACGATACGCCGGCCGTCGGGGAACCAACTGGGGCTCCCACTCTCAGACGCATTGAGTGTGGTGAGCTGCTTTGCATTCGAGAGGCCGGCGTTGCAGAGCCAAATCTCGAAGTTTCCCGAACGATCGGAAGCAAACACGATTTTCTGTCCGTCCGGCGAGTACTGAGGATTCGTGTCCGTTTGAGTCGAAGCGATGAAGCTCACTGGAGGAGCAATCTCCCTCTGTGACGAAAGCTCAACGCGCCAGATGTTGCTGTCCCAGGCCGGTAAGTTATACACCATACGGCGCCCCTGCCGCGAAATGTCGAGCTGGTCTCCTACGAACGGTAACCGCGCAGGTCTTCCGGACCCGCGCACCGCTACCCTCCACAGCCCCTCAGCGGCGGAGAAAACGATCTCCCGCCCATCGGGGGTCCAGGCAGGTTGAGACAGCCTCTGGTGCTGAGAGACCAGGAGCCTTGGTTCCCCGGATGGTCGCAAGTCCGGCGAGAGGGAGAGCAGGTAAAGGTCCCTGAAGGAATAGGTGACTGCGCGCGTGAAGGCCAGGGTCCGGCCGTCCGGCGAAAAGGAGGGATCTGACTCTCTCATCAGCGGTATCGGACACGTCGTCAGCCTGCGTTTTTCTCTAGTTACAATAGACAGCAGGAACAGGCCAGGAGGCTCATCCGACGCAGGCTTGTCGTAAAACACCAGGTGCTTACTATCGGGCGACCAGGCAACTTCGCGATTCGGATAATCACGATCGGGAGTCGCGAGACTTAGCTCGGAGAGCTTGGTCTCCGGACCACCGACCGCGGGGACCGAACGCAGTTCAAGGCTGTCCCTCTGGCGACGCAAGTACGCGATCTTTCGGCCATCGGGTGACCAGGCGGGGCTGAAGTCATCGGCAGGATCGTCGGTGAGCCGTTGAGGTTCTCCTTCTCCGATCAACTTAACGTAGACATCCCAATTGTCCTGCTCCACCCCATTCCAGCAGAAAGCAACACGGCTACCCTCGGGAGAGAAGCTCGGATCCGCCTCCCAGCCCTGATACATGGTGAAGGGGACCGCTTTGAGTGGAGC
>JAEHDI010001288.1 GCA_016880505.1 Bryobacterales bacterium
TCCTCTCAACCTTCGTGGCACCGAAGCTGACTTCGACGGCGCCGTCGACCAAATGGTGAACGCGTACCGGCACTTCGTGGAAGAGAACGGCGGCTGGCGCCTGCTCTGGAACGACAACGAGACCCACAGGAGCGAAAAGGCAGCACAACTACTGTTCCTCGGGGTCGTGAAACATTACTGCCAAGCCAACGACATCGATGTGTCGCCAGAGCCGAACATCGGTCGTGGCCCGGTGGACTTCAAACTCTCCCGCGGGGCTCAGCTCCGGCGTCTGCTCGAGGTGAAGCTCGCCAACAACACCAGGTTTTGGCGCGGTATCGGGAGGCAGCTGCCGACATACCTCAAGGCGGAAGGTGAACTCCGAGGCTACTTTCTCGTGATCGTCTTCGGGCAAGAGGACTGGGAGCGCGTGAAACCGATCCAGAGGAGAGTCGCCCAGGTGAACCGGGAGCAAGGGACCAAGATTCGCGCCGTCATCGTGGACGCCCAAGGGCAGCCGTCTGCGTCGAAGCTGTAGAGCGCGGCGCGGCGTGGGGCTGGCGCGAGCCTCGCCCGGCCGTGGTCGAAGTGCGAGGTGAGTGCCGGCTCTTCGTGCGCGGCGGGCCGTCCAGCCGTGCCGCGGCGGGGCCTGAGGCCAGGATCCCCGGCCGCAGGGAAACGTAAACCTTTTCTCCCCGGGATTTGCCCTATCCGCGTGAATATCAGGCGGCGATGGTTTTGGGGAAGTCGAGATGGCGAAAGCGGAGCGCTGCGCTCATGACCCGGTGGCCGCGTGACGTGACGCGGTAGAGACGGCTGCCTGGGACCTTCGCGATCAGGCCATGCCCCCTCAGCTTGCCGATGATGCGGCAGACGCGAGAGCAACGCCGCTTGGCTTCATCGGGAGCCGCCGCCGGTATCCGGTAGAGGCGGGCCTGGAGGTCCCGGTTTCGGAAGCCGGAGATCGCATGCTCGCCGGCGAGAACGGCACGGAAGATCTGGCAGTCGTGCTCGGCCACCGGATTCCACTTCGGAAACCGAGCTCCGATGCCGCGCTTGTCGAGCTGGCGTGCCAGCCATTCCCGGCCGTTGAGGTAGATCTGGATCTGGAACGGAAACCAGCTCTGGAGTCGTACGTGCATGAACCCGAGTTCGGCGTCGATCAAGTAGAAGTAGAAGTGGAGGCACTTGCGCCTGTGCGGGATGATCCGCCCGTTGATGAACGCGAACGACTTGGCCATCTCCAGCGTCGAGAGCACGCACACTAGACCCTTCGTGATGCCGTCCCGCTTCGCGATCGCACGAGCCAGATCGTCCTTCCCCCGCACAACCTCCGCCTGATAGATGAACGGACGCCCCGCCTCCTTGGCGATCCGCTTGGCGTGCTTCTTGACCGTGTCGGTGATCTTCCAGACGTAACGCGCGAAGTCGCTGAACCGGATTCCCTGGCGCAGCAGGAAGGTCGGGAACGCACCAGGCCTCCACAGCAGCGTCAAGTGACCGTGGATGATCAGCCGGTCGACAGTCGTCAGACATCCGGCGATCTGGTCGGCGTGGGCCTCTTCGAAGGCGGTTGCCATGGGCCCTCCTCGGGCGAGGCCAACATCTGTCCCCCAAGACCCATCCTAGAGCCTCTCCTTTCGAGTTTGGTTGCGGCCGAAGGCCGCGCTAGGAGCTTACGTTTAGAGCGCGCGCCTTCAGGAGCAGCTGCGCTCCGCTGAGGCGGAGCGCCACGGGGCTGTGCGCGCGCGTGAGGCAATCAATCGCCGCCAAGGGATCCCGCCGAGGCCCGCCGTCGCTGCCAACGCGTCTCACGTCTGATCCGCAAACTCCGAGGCCACGCGATCCTCGCCAAGATCCCAGCTCGACGCCGCTATGGCGTAACGCTCCTCGGCCGACGACTGCTCGCTGCCGCAATCCACTACCGCAAGCGTGAGTTCCCTGACGCTCTCGCCGCTTGAACATTCACTCGGTTGCGCGCATTCTCACGACGTTAATCATCATCCCCAGTGTTCGGCGGACATCGAAGAGCGGTGAACGCCAGCAGGGTCTTCGCGCGAGTATTCATCAGAGACAATGGCGTCAAGGAAATTCCGGCGGCACGCTGATGTCGGTGCCGGCGAACAAGCAGAAGTAGAGTTGAGAGCCAAGAAGGAGGCATGCGATGCGAACGTTCGCACCCATAGTTGTCATCTGTGCCCTGCTGTGGAGTTCGAGTAGCAGTGAGGCGGGACCGATCGGCCTCTGCGTATTGCCGGGGTTCCCTGGGGGAGGCGAGGCGTGCAACAAGTACTTCTTCAA
>JAEHDI010000169.1 GCA_016880505.1 Bryobacterales bacterium
CTCGACACCGTCTATTGGAATGTCGGCGTCAATGTTCGCTCACTGATGAGAAACGCACGACGTCAGTGACTAAAATGGTTCGATTCCACAAATAACTAAGGAGGTAATAACTAATGAAACGGAACGTACAATCCGCGATTCTGATCCTCGGGTGCTGTGCTGCACTGTCGCTTGCCGGGCAGGGCAAGGGTGGAGGTCAGGGAAGACGGATGGGTGGCCCGCCGTCCGGAACGCCGCAGTCCCGAGGACAGGGACAGCAGGCCCATGAGGCCAATCCGGCGAAATCCGGCGGGCAAGGCGCGCACGGCTCCGGCCAGAGCGCAGTGGAACATCTGCAGCGTCATCCTGAGCAAGCGGCGCGCGTGCAGCAAATGTTGCCGCCGGGCACGGACACGAACAGTGCAGCGGACGGCTTCAAGAACTTCGGGCAGTTTGTGTCCGCCGTGCAGGTTTCGAAGAACCTGAACATTCCGTTCGACCAGTTGAAAATGAAGACGACCGGACCTGATGCGAAGTCGCTGGGCGACGCGATCCACGAGCTCCGGCCGGATCTGTCCCGCGACCAGGTGAAAGACGCAGTCAAGGCCGCCAGGCAGGAGGAAAGACAGATCCGGAGGGAGAGCCGGAATGAGCAGCGTGAAAGGAAGAGCCCAACGAAATCCTAGTTGCGCGGCTGCAAGCGCGGCCCGGGCGAGCGGGCCGCGCTTATGGCAGCATGGGCGACGGAAATCGACCGGGGGTCGCTGCGGTCAGGCGGACCGCCCCACTTGACCGGCGTCAGTTGACCACGAGTTTGGTGTCGGTTCCGCCGAGGCAAATTTCCTGGATGCGGAACTTGCCGTCTCCATTGGAGTACCGGATAAATGTCGTCTTAAATTTGCTCCCAGCCGATTCCGCTTTCACCTGCGCTTCCGCGGACTCTTTGCCGCGGTGGAAAACTACCTTCCCTTCCGTCACTTCCAGCTTGTAGGCGCCGGCTGCCAACTCCTTGTCGCCCAGATACGACGCCTGATACAGGTTGACCTTGAAGGTCTCCGCGCTCGCGATGGATAGTGCGGCAACCGCCAAAGTCAACAGTAGTTTTTTCATATTCGATCTCGCTCCTTGTGGCTTTTCCTATCTCTGTTAGATACGAGGTGGGAGCGGAAAAGTGCTGGCATTCTGGGTTTCCGCGGAAATGTTACATTTGCTTGCGAATTTGTTCGAGAACCGCGGCTTGCACGTCCGGATCGTCGCCGAATCCGCCGAACCATTGGTTTCCGGGTTCGCGCCGGAACCATGTCCACTGGCGCTTGGCGTAACGGCGGGTGTTGCGCTGCGCCTGCAGGACCGCCTCTGAAAGACTCAGTTCTCCGCGAATGTGCTGAAGGGCCTGTTTGTAGCCGTGGGATTCCAGCGGTTTCACCTCGGGCGAGAAGCCAAGGTCGAGGATGCGGCGGACTTCGTCGACAAGGCCTGTCGCGAACATACGCTCACAGCGGCGATCCAGGCGTTCGTAGAGGGCCTGGCGCGGCGGATCCAGGGCGATCTTGAGCACGCGGAAGCCCGTCAGAGGGTCGCGCCCGGCGGCGAACGCATCGGTGAGAGGGCGGCGCAACAACAGACAGACCTCGATGGCGCGAACGAGCTTGTGGGTGTCGCGTGCATGGATCCGGCGGGCCGCTTCGGGGTCGAACCGGCGAAGCAGGCGGTGGAGGCCGCCGGGGCGGCGCGCCTCACGGGCTTCCAGACGGGCGCGCACGGCATCGTCACGAGCCGGTCCCGGAAATAAACCGTCGAGCAGGGCGCGGACATAAAAACCCGTGCCGCCGGCGACGACCGGCAGCCGGTTGCGCGCCGCGATCTCCGAGAGCATCTGGCGGGCACGTCGAGCGTACTCGCCTGCCGAGAAATGTTCGCCGGGATCCACGATGTCGATCAGATGGTGCGGGATGCCACGGCGTTCGGACTCCGGCAGTTTCGCCGTTCCGATATCGAAATGACGATAGATCTGGAGGGAGTCGCAGTTGACGATCTCACCGCCGAATTCCTCCGCGACGCGGAGCGCCAGCTCACTTTTTCCCGAGCCGGTCGGCCCGGCGACGACTACGAGCGGCGAATCAGCGGTTGCCACAGTCAATCAGTGTAGCGAGGGAGCCGTGATGCCAAGGTCGAAGAGGATCTCCTGTTCGGCGGGGCGGACGTAGCGGCCGCGCTGGGGCGTCAGGCGAAGCGGGACCGAGAGAACGCCCACCGCGTGGTCGACGCCGCTTTCCGGTGCGTTGGCATACGGGTCGAAGGGATAGACCGGCCATACAAGCCGGGCCGCTGGGTCCACCTTCAGCGTCCAGCCGTGGTGGCGGATCCAGCCGCCAAGCTCTGCCGCGGAGAGCTCGATCTTCTCCGCACCGAGCACGATCGATTTGCCGGCGCCGGTTTCCAGTGTCTCGCCCGCTTTCAACCGAAGCTGCAGCGTCAGCCGCGGCTCTTCCGCGGGCGTCCCCTTCCCGGAAATCACGAACCGCAGCGCGAGACCTTTCGCCGTGGGCGGCGGCACGTAGAGGTCGGCAAAAAAGGTGTTGTAGGCGAGCGACAGACGGTCGCGCGCCTCATCCATCCGCAGGCGACTGCTCACAGGCATGTGGAAGAACCGCCCGAGGAGTTTTTCGGAGAAGGTCGCCAACTCCGGCTGATTCTTGGAGCCCGCGCCCGTGATGATCAACCCGAGTTTGTCGTGAAAGACGCTGACGTGTCCCTGCCGGTCAAGATAGAACTGGTTGTTGACGGCTTGTGTGCTGATGATGCCCGAGAGGCACACCACCCACGGTCCGGTCTTGCGAATGCCGGCGGGAACACTGAGCCGACGCGAGTAATTTGGCAGGTCCTGTGGGATCGGCGCCGTGGTTCCCCGGTGGTAATAGAGCGCGTTTTGCGCGAGCCGACCCAAATCTTCATAGCCCACGTCGCCTTCGCGGAAGAAGCTTGTGAGGAACTCCGCGTAACGGCGCCCGTCGGGGAAGCGCGAGAAGCCGAAGTGGCCTTTGGACGCAGACTCATCATTTCCGCCCGGCGAAGGGGCACCCTCGAGCCACGTGGAAAATCCCGGCACGTTCCAGCCGGGAACGATGGTGTATCGATTCCGGTCGTCGAGCACATCGACCGGCGCTCCGTCCGGGTATGTGAAGTACTTGTGGAAGTCGAGGCCGCGCCGCAGCGCCTCGAGCGCCGCCGGGTCGTTGGAGTGCTCG
Source organism: Bryobacterales bacterium (assembly GCA_016880505.1). Taxonomy (GTDB): domain Bacteria; phylum Acidobacteriota; class Terriglobia; order Bryobacterales; family Bryobacteraceae; genus JAEHDI01. Next base: position 3,228 of record JAEHDI010000169.1, read on the forward strand.
GCGTAAAGAGCCACGCCGGTGTAGGTGGTGTAGTCGTAACCGGGCGTCGGCAGGGTTGCTTCGTGCTCTCCCCAAAAGCCGTCGGGCGACTGCTCCAACGCGGCGAAGCGGTGCATGACGGCGGCTCCGATCTTCTCCCATTCCTTGTTCTGAAACATCTTCCCCGCCAGATGGATGGTGGAAGCCCAGAGCGAAAGGTGATTCGGCGAGGTCCCGTTGAACGGCGAATTGTAACCCGGGAAGTCGATGCGGGCCGCTGAATCCGCGGCGAGCTCCGCGAGATTGCGTTCCAGTTCCCGCCTCCAGCGCTTCCGGCGCTCCTCGCCGAGTTCCCGTTCCAGCAGCCTGTACGATTCGAGCCACATGTAAGCATCGCGATCGCTGTTGAGGCGTTTCTCGAACGTCCCCTGCTCGCTGTCGGACGCCATCCGGTCGCCGATGCGAATCGCCAGCGCCAGCATTTTCGGATCGTGATACTGGCGGTTGGCGGGGTCCTGTTTGGCATAGAGAACGGCAGCGGCCAGGATCACGTGAGGGAACAGGCGCCAGCCGTCGCCACGGCGTTCCAGTTTCTCGAAGTCCAGCGATTGCTCGTCCGCGAGTTGTTTCTCGGCGTGAGCGGCGCCGGCGTCCAAAAGCCGGAAATAGCGGTCCGGCAATTCGATGCCGGTGGACCGTGTTGGCGCCGCTGCAAATGCCGGGTGAATCGCAAGCAGAACAAGTGCGAGCCGGCAAGGAATGGCAGCTTTCGTCATGAGATAGACCTCCGGAGGGCGGCAATTGGATCAGCGTGACCGCTCGCTGAGGGTCGCGGTTCAGAATCAGAGCAAGATTCGTTCATCGCCTTCACGCCGGGTGACGCGCTCGCGATCCAGATACTCGAGCAGCGGGATCGCATATTTGCGCGAGATACCCGTCCAGTCCTTGAATACAGGCACCGTGAAGCGCTGACCGCGCCGGGCCGCGAGCTGTTCCCGCAGTGAGTGCAGCGCGTCCGCGTGGAAGACGAGCTCATCGCCGACCCGCACGAGTCTCTCTTGCCGCAACAGGATCTGGAGCAGAGAGCGCGCCCTTGCCTTTTCGACTCCGGATTTGGCCAGCACCTCGTTCACCGGGGGGACGGTGAGGCCTGCGTTGGCGAACAGCGACTCAATCGCGTTGAGGGCCTGCTCCTCGTCCTGCTTCAGCACAAGCCGGTGGGATTTCAGGCGCACGACTTCGCCCTCCGCGACCACCAGCGGAGAGGCAGCCAAAAGTGCCTCCAGAAGGAACAGAGGAGCGTCCGGCAGTTCCCGGCTTCGCAGTTCGTGCCGCGGGAGGCCCGGAAGCAGTGGATTCGAGCGGTGATGTTCCGAGAGCACGGACTGGATGCGGGCGGTGGTCCGTTCGAACCACTCGCGGTCCACGAGCCAGGGGTCAGGCTGATCGAGGCGGATGAAGTTCGCGGAACGGGCTGCCGTTTCAATCTCTCCGGCAAGCAGCCCGGTGCGCGCGATCAATTCGGCCAAGCCCACGCCGTATCGCGACTCGCGCACGAGCAGGGCGATCCGCTCCGCGTCCGTGCCCTCCGCGAGGACCCGCAATCTCGCAGAGGCATCCTCGTGGCGGCGGTAGTGCCGAGCACCTGTGTCGACGACCACGCCACCACCGATGGTGACGACCGGCGAGAACATCCGCACGATGAAACGGTCGCCGGGCAGGAGCAGCACCGGGTCGCGGAGAACGATGCGGGCGAACGTCCGGCCTCCGGGCTGAAGGGCCGTCGAACCGTCCAGCAGGCGGAACTCGGCCTCGATTTCCGCCGTCCCGGCATGGAAGTGAACCGGCGCGCGGTGTTTCAAGGGCTTGGCGGGAGGCAACAGCTCGAACCGGCAGTCGATCACGGCGCCGGGCTGAAACCGGCCAGGTTCGGAGAGGACCATCCCACGCGTTACTTCAGACGGCTCGACGCCGGACACGTTGAGCGCGGTGCGCTGTCCGGCGACGGCGCGCTCGACCTGGCCGCCGTGAACCTGAACGCCTCGGACGCGACAGCGGCGCCCGAGGGGATAGAGTTCGACTTCCTGTTCGCGGGCGACCGAGCCCGAGATGAGAGTGCCGGTCACGACGGCGCCGAAGCCGCGCATCGAGAACGCGCGGTCGACCGGCAGGCGGAAGTGGCGGCCGGCGTCCTTTGGTTGAGCGGCGGCAGCGATTTCGGTAAGGCGCGCGCGAAGTTGATCGAGGCCGTCACCGGTCGTCGAACTCACCGCCACGATGGGCATGCCCTCCAGGAAGGAGCCGGCGATAAATTCCTCGACTTCAAGGTGAACGATGTCGAGGATGTCGCGATCCACGAGGTCGGACTTGGTGAGGACGACGACGCCGCGCGGGATGCCGAGGAGACGGCAGATGTCGAAGTGCTCGCGGGTCTGGGGCTTGATCGACTCGTCGGCGGCGATCACGAACAGTACGAGGTCGATGCCGCCGACGCCGGCGAGCATGTTCTTGACGAAACGCTCGTGGCCGGGCACGTCGACGAAGCCGATGTGAAGGTCCGGCGGGAGATCCAGGTGGGCGAACCCGAGATCGATCGAGATGCCCCGCCGCTTCTCCTCCTCGAGGCGGTCGGTGTCGATCCCCGTCAGCGCGCGGACCAGGGCTGTCTTGCCGTGGTCGATGTGCCCCGCGGTGCCGACGATAATGTTTCTCATGGGGTTGCTTTTCATCCTACTCGCGCTGGCCGCCTTCGCGCAGGAGCAGGAAACGCCGGTGTTCCGCTCCGACGTGACAATGGTGCGGGTGGACGCGCAGGTGGTAGACGGCAAGCGGCTGGTGGCGGGACTGGGGCGGGAGGACTTCGAGGTCTTTGACGAAGGGCAGCGGCAAGAGGTCGCCTATTTCGGACGGGAGTCGGAGCCGCTCGACGTTTTGCTGCTGCTGGACGTAAGCGGCAGTATGCGGCGCTATGTCGAGGAGATGGCGCAGGTCGCACGCGAGGCTCTGCGGCAGTTGCACGCCGCCGACCGGGTGGCGGTGATGCTGTTCAGCCGGCGGTCCAAGGTGAGCGAGGAGTTCACGGCGGATTTCGCGGAGGTGGCGCGGGAGATGAGCGCGGCGGTACGGGAGCAGGGGTTAGGAGCAGGCACCGCGATCAACGAGGCGCTTTTGGCGGCGGCGGCCTATGCCGGGCGGCAGCCTGCGCGGCCGGGGCGCCGCGCGATTTTGATCCTGACCGACAACCTCGGCCTCAACTACCAGACGCCGAACGAGCAGGTGGTCCGGGCGCTCTACGAGGCCGACTGTGTACTGAACGCCATTGTGGCGCGTGGAGGCGAGCGTCCGAAGCCACCGAGGCCGGGCGAGTACGTCAACCCGGACTTCACACCTTCGGATGTCTTTCGGCTCGCGGAGGAGACCGGGGGAGAGGCCGTCAAGGCCGAGCGTGCTGGAGCCGCCTTCCAGGAGATGATGGAACGCCTCCGAACGCGGTACAGCATTCACTACCGTGCGCCCGAGGCGCCTGCGGGTTCGTTCCGGCGGATCCGGGTCGCGCTGTCCGAGGCGGCGCGCAAGCGTTTGCCGAGGGCGGAGGTGAGGGCGCGGGCGGGCTACTACGCCTCCAGGTAGTGCTACCTTGTGTCCATGGATCGCCTGGAGGAAGTGCGGCGGAGGCACGGAGCGGCGGAGGCGGGCGGGGGTGAGGAACGGCGGGAGCGCCAACACCAGGCAGGGAAGCTGTCGGCGCGGGAGCGCATCGACCTGCTGGTTGACGAGGGCACCTTCGAGGAACTGGACAAACTCGTCCGGCACCGCAGCCGGGACTTCGGCATGGACGAGCAGGTCATCGATGGGGACGGCTTCGTCACGGGATACGGGCGCATCGACGGCAGGCTGGTGTACGTTTTCGCGCAGGACTTCACGGTGTTCGGCGGGTCGCTTTCGGAGGCGAACGCGCAGAAGATCTGCAAGGTGATGGACCTGGCGCTGAAGAACGGCGCGCCGATTATCGGCTTGAACGATTCGGGCGGGGCGCGGATTCAGGAGGGTGTGCTTTCGCTCGGCGGCTATGCCGACATCTTCCTGCGGAACACGCTGGCGAGCGGCGTGGTGCCGCAGATCTCAGCGATCATGGGCCCGTGCGCCGGGGGCGCCGTCTATTCGCCCGCGATCACCGATTTTGTCTTTATGGTGGACCAGACGAGCTACATGTTCGTGACCGGCCCGGACGTGATCAAGACGGTCACTCACGAGGACGTCACGAAAGAGAAGCTGGGCGGTCCGGTGACTCACAACACGATCAGCGGCGTGGGACACTTCATCGCCGCCGATGACGCCGAATGCCTGCGGATGATCCGTGAGCTGCTTGCGTACCTTCCGCAGAACAACCATGACGATCCGCCGCCCTTTCCGACCCAGGATCCGCCCGAGCGAGAGGATCCGGCGCTGGACGGCATCGTCCCGGCAGAGTCGAATGTGCCCTACGACATTAAGGGCGTCATTCACCGGGTGGTGGACGACGGGGCGTTTCTGGAAGTCCACGAGCACTTCGCGAAGAACATCGTCGTCGGCTTCGCGCGGATGGAGGGGCGAACGGTGGGCATTGTGGCCAACCAGCCCGCCTTTCTGGCCGGCTGCCTGGACATCAACTCGTCGGTGAAAGGGGCGCGCTTCGTCCGGTTCTGCGACGCATTCCACATTCCGATATTGACTTTCGAGGACGTGCCGGGATTCCTTCCCGGGACGGACCAGGAATTCGGCGGCATCATCCGGCACGGCGCCAAGCTGCTCTATGCCTATGCCGAAGCGACGGTTCCGAAGATCACGGTGATCACGCGGAAGGCATACGGCGGAGCCTACTGCGTGATGGGATCGAAGCACCTGCGGACGGACATCAACTTCGCGTGGCCCAGTGCGGAGATCGCGGTGATGGGTCCCGAGGGCGCGGTGAACATCGTGTACCGACGGGAACTTGCGGCCGCGGAAGACGAGGAGGCGGTCCGGCGCGAGAAGGTCGCCGAATTCCGCGAGCGTTTCGCTAATCCGTTCATCGCCGCCGAGCGCGGCTTTGTCGACGATATCATCGAGCCGCGACAGACACGGCCGAAAGTGATCCGGGCGCTTCGGATGCTCGAGAACAAAGTCGACACGATGCCTCGGAAGAAGCACGGGAACATACCGCTGTAGGGAACCGGCTGGCGGAGTCAAGGTAGGCGCTCAGGAGCGATCCTCCTCGAGGATTCGTCCACTATCGCTCTTCAACCTGGGGAACCTGCGCAGGTAGTTGTCGCGCATGGGCAACGATTTGCGGGGCCGGGCGAGAGAAACGGGACGCAATTCCGCC
>JAEHDI010001289.1 GCA_016880505.1 Bryobacterales bacterium
AGCGCGTGGCCGCCAGGCGGCCGTAGGCGCCGACCCCGTAGGCCGGATAGAACGGATTGCTGTCGTGGTACAGGTCCGCCCGCTGGCAGGCGTCCTCGGCCCCGCCGGCCACCGGATAGCGCCGGACCTGGGTCAACCGGTGGTAGGTGCCCGGCCTGCCCAGCGGAGTGTCATCTTTACTCGATGTGGCAGCTCGGCTCGTCATACGTTACGGGGCAAATAATCATTTTCCCATCCTGCCACGTATCGTTACTTGGCAGCTCGGGGTACTTAAGGAACGGGTGAAGCAACGGGAAGGTGTCTGCATAGACGAAGAATGGGTCTGGGCGGAACCAGGTGAACACCAGCGGTAAATCCAGCATCTTCCTCAATTCCGCGGTCACGGACCGACATTCCTCGACGTCGAGTTTCCCTGTCACTTGAAAGTAGATGTCCACCCGCCGACCGCCGCCGGGCCGGTTTCTCCACACGGGGGCAATCGGCGCCACTGCTAAGTGGAGGATCTCATACGTAGCTCGTTCGCCCTTGAAAATTGTGGGATCCTCGCCATCGACAACGTATCGCTGAATGTCGCCTGTGTTCGGCCGGTAGCGCAGAAGCGTCCCTTTCGGCGACTTCGATACTTCTGCAATCTCGCCCTGCGGTGCCGGCAACGCCTTCACCTCATCGAGCCACTGCTGAGGAGAACGAACATCCCTAGGTCTGGCACTCCCGTACTTCGCCGCATCACCGTGATCGGTGAAGATCGCGAGTTTCAGTAGGCCAGGGCGCACCGTGTGTTCCGACAGGAATTCCCGGAGGCATGTCAGCGCTCCCTCTTTGCCAAGACGGTGGGTCCGGCCATCGCGGAAGACATACACCGCCGCATCCACGACAGCCCCCGTTCGCGCTTCTGAGATCACGGTGTAAGATGACGCGGCAATCTCTGGCGGGTTGGCAGCCGCACTAGCGAGAACCACGACCAAAACTGCGTAGTAACCTTGGCCCACGTCCACTCCTCATACTCTGCAATCTGCAATCATTGAATCAGCTATTCGTCAATCCCTCGGCGCTGTGGGTGCAGCTCACCCGTTCATTCCTCGTCGTCCTTAGACGAAAAGAGCATGTCCGAAGTTCCCGACCGCGTCAAGGGTCGTTGCGAATGGCGATCTGGCTCTTCCCCCGGCGCTAAGCTGAGTACAATGCGCACGGACTTCGTGCTCTTCGGTGCCGCTCACCTCGCAATCATCGCCGCAATCCCCCTCCTCGCGGGACTCCTCGCCCTTCCGGCGCGCCGGCTGCCCGCCGCGGGCCGCCGGATCCGCCTCGCCCTGGGCTGCTTTCTCCTGGTGAACGAGCTCGTCTGGTACGCCTGGCGCATCCACACCGAAGGCGTCCGTTTTCCCGAAGGCCTGCCTCTCCACCTTTGCGATCTCGCGCTTTGGATGACCGTGCTCGCCGCGCTCACTTTGAAGCAGTGGAGCGTCGAAATCGCGTACTTCGCCGGACTCGGCGGCAGCAGCATGGCCGTGCTCACTCCGGATCTCTGGGCGCCGCTCCTCTCCTACCCGACCATCTACTTCTTCCTCGCCCACG
>JAEHDI010001290.1 GCA_016880505.1 Bryobacterales bacterium
CTCGAGAGCAGGAACCGGACGGCCGCCTTAATCTCGTCTTCGCTGACGAGCAGAATCTCCTCGACGTGACGCAGGAGAATCGGGAACGTGATCTCGCCCGGACGGGTCGCCCGGAGACCGTCCGCGATCGTATCTGGCGTGGGAATCTCGACGCGGCGGCCGGCGGAAAGCGACTGCCAGGTGTCGTTGGCCCTCTCCGGTTCGGCGCCGAAGACGCGGATCGCGGGACGCACGGACTTCGCGGCGACGGCGCATCCGGAGAGCAGCCCGCCGCCGCCCACCGGGGCGATCAGCGCGTCGAGTTCCGGCGCGTCCTCCAGCAGTTCGAGCGCGGCGGTACCCTGCCCGGCGATGATCCACGGATGATCGAAAGGCGGCACGAGCGTCGCGCCGGTTTCGGCGGCGATCCGGCTGCCGATCTCCTCGCGGCTCTCGCGATGCCGGTCGTAGGTGACGATCATGGCTCCCTGCGCTCGGGTGGCCTCCATTTTCGACCGCGGAGCGTCGGCAGGCATCACCAGAGTGGCCGAGGCCCCGGTGGCGCGGGCGGCAATCGCAACCGCCTGGGCGTGGTTGCCGGACGAGTAAGCTACGACGCCGCGCCGGAGCTGTTCAGGCGCGAGCGAGAAGAGAAAATTCGAAGCGCCACGGATCTTGAACGCACCGCCGCGCTGAAAATTCTCGCACTTGAGGAACCCGCGAATGCCGGCTTCGCCGTCGAAGCTGCGGGACGTCAGCGCGGGCGTCCGATGGGCGATGGAGCGGATCCGCTCGGCGGCGGCACGAATGTGCTCGGGAAGGATTGCGGACGTCACAGGTGACGATTGTAACGAATTGATGCCGTACGGACGCGGGTGCTATCGTGGTCGAAGCGGGCGGTTAGCTCAGCCGGTTAGAGCGCCTGCCTTACAAGCAGGAGGTCGCTGGTTCGATCCCGGCACCGCCCACCACCGTTTCTAGCGAAATCCAAAAGAAAAAGGGCCGGAACCGCATGCGCGATTCCGGCCCGGGTCAAATAGTGGCTGCTACCAAGTCAGGCGAAGCGTCAACTGGATCTGGCGTGCGCCGCTGCCGGAGTTCCGGGTGGACAGGATCCCGGTGCTCGGGAAGGTGCTGGGATTCTGATTGCCCGGATGGTTGAGCACGTTGAAGAAATCCGCGTTGATGCGCACGTTGAAGCGCTCCGTGATCGGGACAGCCTTGAAGATTGAGGCGTCCAGACCCCACTGAAGGACGCTCGGCAGGTACTGGTTGCGCAACATCGGGAGTTCTGACCAGGTAGTACGCTGTCGTGTCCCATCGTTCAGAGTGATCCAGGTGGTGTTTGTGCCGTACCAGGGGTACATGGGATCGGTTGTGCCGGACCGGGTCAAGTAATCAGCCGGATAGGGATAAAGCGGTTGAACCGCCGGCTGGTAGTCCGCCGGAACGCCCATGTAGCCGTTCGGTTTGCCGGTCTTCGGATCGGTGCTGTTGATCCTGTACGCCGGAATATACCCGTTCCACCACAGGTACCCCGGATAGCATTTCCCGCTGGTGCAGTCTTCGATCGGGTACTTGTAACCGTAGACTTCGATCTTATTGCCGTTCGTGACCAAGCCGGTAGGCAGCGTCAAGTACGTGCTCTGTAACGAGCCCATACCCGCGACCTGCCAGCCGCCCACCAGGCGGTTCAGCCAGCTTCCCGCGTCTCCCAGGAACGGCTTGCCCTTACCGAACGGCAGGTCCACCAGGAAATTCCAGCGGACGCGGTGCTTCGGAACACTTGTGTCTCGCTGGTAGTTCAGGAACGCGTTGCGC
>JAEHDI010001291.1 GCA_016880505.1 Bryobacterales bacterium
CGACATCCAGGTGCCATCTGCCTTTCTGCGCGGGTTCTGCGATCTCGAGTAGGCATGTTTGTTGGCAAGCTGCATGAACAGGCGCGAGCGATTGGAGTTCCGCCACCTCGCCTTCTCGGCCGCCACGGCCACGCTTCTCGTCAGCTCCGTCGCTGCTCTGCCCCGCGCGCGCCAACGAGCGATAGAATCGTCCCAAGGACGGTACGATGAGCGACAAAGTAGCCATATTCGATACGACGCTGAGGGACGGCGAACAGGCGGCCGGCACGCGGCTCGGAAGCAGAGAGAAACTGACGATCGCCAGGCAATTGGCCCGGCTCAACGTCGACATCATCGAAGCCGGCTATCCGGCCTCCTCGCCCGAGGACTTCGTGGCCGTTCAGTTGATCTCGACCGAGATCGAGGGACCGGCCATCTGCGCCCTCTCGCGCGCCGTGGCGAGCGACATCGAGGCCTGCGGAAAGGCGCTGGCCAAGGCGAAACGGCCGCGGATCCACACGGGCATTGGCGTTTCGGACATTCACATCATGGGCAAGTTCCGTGATGAAAAGTACGGGACGACGCTCGAGGAGAAAAGAGCCACTCTCGTGCAAATGGCCATCGACGCCGTAAGACTCGCTCGTTCCTACACCGACGATGTCGAGTTCTATGCGGAGGATGCCGGCCGCGCCGAGCCGGCGTACCTGTTCGAGATGCTCCAGGCAGCCATCGGCGCCGGGGCTACGGTCGTCAACATCCCCGATACTACGGGCTACACGGTTCCGGAACAGTTCGGCGCTCTGATCCGGTCCATCACGGAGAACGTCCCGAATATCAGCCGTTCCACCATCAGCGTCCACTGCCACGACGATCTTGGGTTGGCGGTCGCCAATTCGCTCGCCGGAGTCGCCAACGGCGCGCGGCAGGTGGAGGGTACCATCAACGGAGTCGGCGAACGAGCCGGAAACGCGGCTCTTGAAGAGGTCGTGATGGCAATCCGAACCCGCGGCGACTACTTCCGCGTCGTCACCGGCATCAACACCACCGAATTCTGCCGAACCAGCCGCCTGGTCGCCGACATGCTCGGCATGGCCGTTCCGCCGAACAAGGCGGTCGTCGGAGGCAACGCGTTTTCCCACAGCTCCGGGATCCATGTGGACGGTTTCCTGAAGCAGCGAGAGACGTACGAGATCATGCGCCCCGAAGACGTCGGATTCTCCGACAGCCGGGTGGTGCTGACGGCCCGGACCGGCCGGCACGGTCTGCGCGATCGCCTGGAGAAACTCGGCTATGCACTTTCGCAGGGCGAACTCGACCTGACGTATCAGCGCTTTCTTCGCCTGGCCGACAAGAAGCAGGAAGTGTTCGACGAAGACCTGGTCGCGATTCTGCACGACGAGATCCACCCGGTTCCGGAGACCTACCAACTCGAGTACCTGCACATTTACAGCGGCACTTCCGCGATTCCGACGGCGACTGTGAGGCTGCGCGTCCGGGGAGATTTGAGGGAAGGCGCCGCCGTCGGGGACGGCCCGGTGGACGCCGCCTGCAAAGCGATCTCCCAAGTGGCCGGCAGCTCGGCCAACCTGGTTCGCTATGAGATTCGCGCGGTCACCAGCGGCACCGAAGCAATGGGCGAGGTGACCGTAAACCTCGAAGCGGCCGGTCGGAGGGTGATGGGACGAGGCGCGTCAACCGACGTGATCGAAGCCAGCGCCAGGGCGTTTGTGGACGGGCTCAACAAGCTGGCCGGCTTCGCCGGGTAACTAGGAGGGCAGCGCTCATTCGTGATCCCCTCCGAGGCGGGCCGCCCGCCAGTTCGGCCGCCTTCGCAACAGCGACAGACCCGTTGCCCAAACCGTTGCGGCCAGGTCGAGCGGGAATATTAGCATTGCCGCGAGCAGATGTTCCGGCGCCCGGCTAAGCCGGCCTGCCTTGTGCAAAGCGGTGATGATCGCGGCCAACGGGCACGCAAAGTATGCCAGCGGCCAGACAGGGCTCAGCTCCCGCAGGACCGCCAGAACAACCGCGGCGCTCACTGCAAGCCGGTCCACGTATCCCAACGCGACGAGCCACGATTCGAAACCGGCCCCGCGTTTCCGCGAGGCGTAAAGCCCGCAGGTCCAGCGAACCCTCTGCTCCCAGAACTCTTCTACTCTTTCAGGCAGCGTGCTGCCGGCGCACGCGGACGCTACGAACCGGGTCTTCCAGCCCCGTGCGGCGATCGCGAGCGAGATCTCGATATCCTCCGAAAGCGATCCTTTCGGAAAACCGCCAGCCTGGGTCAAGGCGGAGTGGCGGTAGAGGCAGTTCCCGCCAGTGGTAGGAGGGTTCCAGCCCAGGCGGTCCTTGCCTGCGTTGTTCACCAACTGGTTCACCCAGGTTTCGAGTGCCGCATAGCGCGAGACCAGGGTCGCATCGGGATTCCGCGGCTCCAGATAGCCGGCGACGGCCCCAACCGTTGGATCCGCGGAGGCGGCGGCAAGGCGTTGCAGGGAATCGGACGCCGGAGCGTGTTCCGCGTCGTAGACCGCCACAATCTCGCCCGCGGGAGCACCCGTGAGTCCGCGATTGAGTGCTTCCGCCTTCCCAACCTGACGGTCCAGCCCTAGGAACATCACGCCACGGCGGCCCGCAGCCCACGTCTCCAGAAGCGCGCCGGTGCCGTCCGCGGAGGCATCATCGATGAGCACCGCCGACACCAGCGCCGTCGGATAATTCAGCCGCTCCAGCGATTCGAGCAGCACGCCGATGCGCGTCATTTCGTTGCGCGCCGCCACCAGCACAGTCACCGAGGGAAGTTCTCCGGCCGGTGTCTCCCGCGGCGGCAACAGCGACGCAACGATCAGCACGATTCTTCTGAAACCGAGCAACAGCAGCAAGCCGATGACGGTCCAGGCTATCGTTTCCACAACCGCTCCCAGTGCGCGACCGCCTCTCCGGCGCACCACGTCGCGTATCCCGCCAGTTGTATGGGCAGCGTCGCCAGCCACGCCACGAAATGACCGCTGCGCGATGCGAACCAGCACGCCTTCCCTGCCATCACGATCGGCAGCATCGGAAACAGCAGCAGGTACAGAGCACAGCGGCCGCGGGACCAGCAGTAACGGGACACTCTTGCTCTTCCGAAATCGCGCCCCCGTTCGAAACGTTCCCTCAGGAATCTGCCCGGGCTCGCCTCATCCAGATGGCAGACAACGGCGGTCGGCTCGAACCAGATCTCCTGGCCCATTTCCCGCAGCCGCCAGGCCAACTCGGTGTCCCCGGCCCAGAATACGGATGGGTAGCTGCCCGCCGCTTCGAAAACATCTCGCCGCATGCTCGTATTCCCGGACGCAATCTGCGGACGCCTCTCCAACCGGCCGCCTGGCAGCCACCAGCCGTACTTGGTGAAATGCACAGCCAGGTTCCAGTATCCACGTGGGCACGAGACCGCACCACCCACGACGGTTCGTCCCTGCCGGTGCGCATCCACAAGCCGCTCCAGCCAGTCAGATTCAGCGCGCATGTCGGGATCGGTGAATATGAGGATGTCCCCGCGGGCTTCCGCCGCGCCCCTGTTTCGCGCGGCATGCGGCAAGAGGCGTTCGGAGACGCGGTGTACCGCCGTGAATGGATACTCCGAGGCGATCCGGCATGCACGTTCGTCGCCGGGAGTGCTGTCCACGAGGATCACCTCGAAGTCCGGAAACGTCTGCCGCCCGAGCGCTTCAAGACAAATGGGCAAGGTCACGTGCGAGCAGTAACAGGGAATGATGACCGATACCTCAGGCATGACGATACAAAGAAGGTCCCCGGGGCGCGCGCTCCGAGCCGCGCTTCGAAGTTCAATTATTCCATAGCGCCGATCTCACCAGCCTCTGAAAACAGAACGACGCCATAATGGATTGATGTCGGCGGAGTTGTCGGTGATCATCGTCGTGGGGAGACAGCGTCTGCGGGCGGAGCAGTGCATCGAGGCACTACTGAAACAGGACAACCCGCCGCCAATGGAGCTCATCGTCATCGACGTGGCGCCGGAGGCCGAGCCGCCACGCTGGGCCTCTTCTGCGACAGTCAGGCACATCCCGCGTCCGGAAACGGAGTCTATGGCGGAGGCGAAAGCGATCGGCGCGCGACTCGCCCACGGTGAGTTCATCGCGTTTCTGGAGGACCATTGCCACCCGGGTCCGGGCTGGGCGTCCGCAGTCCGGCATGCTTTCAAGTGCGACGTGGATGTTGTCGCGTACGCGTTTAAGAACCTGAACCCGGTGAACTACACCAGCCGAGCCTTCCTTGTGCTGGCGTATGGACCGTGGCTGGCGCCCGCCGAATCCGGGCCTGTCTCTTCTCCATCCTGGATGAATGTTGCTTACAGGGCTGCCGTGCTGCGGCGCTATTTCGACCGCTTGCCGCTGCTGTTCGAATGCGAAACGCTCCTTCACAAGGAACTGCGCCTGGCTGGTTCAAGGTTCTGGCACGAGAGCGCGGCTGAAGTTGCACACCTCAACCACCCGCGCCTTCGCGGGAGCTGCCGGGACAGCGCGGTGTGGCAGCGCCTGTTCGCAGCAGCCCGCGTATCACATGAGAACTGGGGATTACCCAGACGCCTGCTTTACGCTGCCGGATCGCCGCTCAGCCCGGCAGTGATCGCCTGGCGCCTGGGAAGGCGCCTGTGGGCGCGCCCGTCGATGAGGAGAGCTTTTCTCAAGAGTCTGCCGCTGATACTGGCTGTCTACACCTACGGCTCTCCCAACGAATCCAGAGGCTACCTGTTCGGCAGGGGGAACGCCGGCCGCGAATCGATTGAAGTGGAGACCGCCGACCCGAGGGCATTGTGATCCGGCCAAAAGGAGAATCCGGTTTCGGATGTCCGAATCCGGAACGTGATAAGCTAGAGAGTTAAATCCGCAGTTCCCAGGAAGGAATCCTAATTATGCCTCTAGTGTCCATGCGCCAGCTTCTTGATGAGGCCGCCAAGGGCGGTTACGGCGTCGGCGCTTTTAACGTGAACAACATGGAGCAGATCCAGGCGATCATGGAGGCTGCCCGCGAGACGAAATCCCCGGTCATCATCCAGGCCAGCCGCGGAGCACGCTCGTACTCGCAGGACCGTTTCCTGTATCACCTCATGCTCGCTGCTGTTGAATTGTACCCGGAGATCCCGGTAGTGCTGCACCTCGACCACGGCAACAGCGTCGCCACCTGCAAGTCTGCCATCGACATGGGCTTCACCAGCGTCATGATGGACGGCTCGCTGATGGAGGATGGCAAAACTCCCTCCAGCTTCGAGCACAACGTGAAGGTCACGCGTGAAGTCGTCGAGACGGCGCACGCAAAAGGCGTGACGGTGGAAGGCGAGATCGGCGTGCTGGGCGGCATTGAAGACGGCCATGGCGCGGGCGGTTCCGGCCTCGATCACATCACCGATCCGGACCAGGCTGTGGAGTTCGTCAAACAGACCGGCCTCGATGCGCTCGCCATCGCCATCGGCACCAGCCACGGCGCGTACAAGTTCACCCGCAAGCCCGACGGCGCAGTCCTGAAGATGGACCGCCTGATTGAGATCCACAAGCGGCTGCCGACTACGCACCTCGTGATGCATGGCTCCTCGAGCGTGCCCAAGGAGTTGCAGGACATCATCAACCAGTACGGCGGAAAGCTGAGGCCGACCTGGGGAGTTCCGGTCGAGGAAATCCAGTTGGGCATCAAGAACGGCGTGCGCAAGATCAACGTCGATACCGACAACCGGCTCGCCATCACCGGCGCAGTCCGCAAGGTGTTCATGGAAACACCGGAAAAGTTCGACCCGCGCGACTATTTGAAGCCCGCCCGCGAAGCCATGAAGAAGGTGGTGGCGCAGCGTATGCAGCAGTTCGGACAGGCAAGCCACGCCGGCGACTACGAGCC
>JAEHDI010001292.1 GCA_016880505.1 Bryobacterales bacterium
CTCTGGGGGGAGAGTATACGAGATTGGGGTTGCGTTGTATACGCCCTAGTCACGGGATGGATCAACTTGCAGATCAGTCGTTGCCCGGGACGAGCTTACTGTGCCTGCACTTCCAGAAGAAGATGCTTCTGGAATTGCGCTTCGAGGCTCGCCAACGGCCCGCGCACAGTCCCGAGGTCCTTACCGTTTTCGTAGTCAGTGACGCGATAGGTGCCGCGCCCTAGGCCCCGCAACTCGATTCTGCCCTTCCACTCCAGGGCAAAGAACGCATAATACATCTTGGGGCCCTTGCGGATGACATGGGCCTCGGGCCTGTCGAACCCGATATCGTAGAAATGACCCAGATACTCGCCCCGCGAAAGCATTTTCTCGTTGTAAAGCGCGATCCATTTCTGCCAGACCCCCTCTTTTTCGAGCGTGAGATCGAGCCGGTTCCTTTGCGCCGATCCGGGCGGCCAGGTGAAATTCGTTCCGGCCACGCCGCCGATGCCGATGGTGGAAGCAAAGTCCTGGCGCTGATCGCTCAGCTCGACGTGATCGCCAAAGTAGGCAATCACGTCCCCGTGCAGCGCCTTCAGGACCTTGCCCTTCGTGCGGACTTGCCAGGAGTTATGCGGGTCCGACGCCACGGTCATGTTGAGGCTAGGGAGAGTGTAGAAGTTGAACGCGGTTCCGCAGGGGCAGAATTCCACCAGGGCACCGGGCTTGATGCTTCGTGCCGTGTCGTAGATCATCTGGAAGAAGCGGGGCAGAGCTTCGACAGAGTCCTCGGGGCGTTCGTGGCGGTGTGCCGGGTTGTAGCAGGGCGGAACAGCGTTCATGTGCTGCCCGTCGAGCTTCAAGCCATCGTAGCCCCAGTCTGCGAACATCTTGACCACCAGATTGCGGTGATAGGCGATGACGGCGGAGTCGGCCGGGCACAAATACCAGTCGTTCCAGTACGAGATTCTCTGCTTAGAACCGTCGGCATTGAGCAATAACTGCTCGGGGTGACTTTTCACCAGGTCGGAGTCCGGTTTGGCAGCCAGCGGCGCCCACCAGAGCTGTGCGCGGAAGCTGTCGTCGTGAATGCGGTCCACCAGGGACTTCATATCCGCATCGCCGTTGGGGAACTTGGAGCGGACGAGCTGCCAGTCGCCGTCGGAGGCCTGCCATCCGTCGTCCACCCCGACCCAAGTGAATCCAAGCTTCTTGACGACCGGCAGAGCGCCTTCCACCTGTTTCGGCGTGAATGCCTTTCCGTAACCCCAGGCGCACCAGATCGGGCCGAAGGCGCTCTCGGGTGCCGGCCGGAACTTCACTCCCAGGCGCTGCATCGAGGAGCTGTAATCCCGCAGAGTGCGGAAGCAGTCGCCCTGGTGGACGGCGACAAAGGTGTGGAAAGTTTCGAGCGTGGCACCGGGCTTCAGGACTTGCGTGGTTTGAAAGCTCAGCGCCAAGGTGGCGTGCGTGTTGTCCGGCATGCTGACGGGCAGCGACACCAGCTTGGGGCTCATCTCGATGTGACCCACCGCTATGCCTGCGTCGCGCCGCCACACGTCGACAACAGGCGTGCCACCGCCGTAATCGCTGGCATTCATGCCGAGATAATTTGCCTGGCTGACGTTTACTTTGAGCGGCAAGATCCAGTCCGGGCGCTCGGCATAAGACCCGCTCTGGTACGACCAGAAGGCCGGCTCGCCGGCTCCACTCGCGGAAATCGAATACCGGTTGTTCGTCCAGCCGGTGACCTTGAGGTCGGCGGCGCTTTTATTTGTGTACCGCACCTTGAAGAATGCAGACCGGGGGAACCCTTCGTAGACGGTGACCACCACGGTCTTTTCCAGCGGGCCTGAGCCGCCGGTGAGCAAGATCTGCGTCCCGGAGCCAAGCGCATCGCGAACGGTCTGATGCCTCCGAGCGCTCAGTTGGAAATTTCCATGCTCCGTGCCATCGATCATGATCGATTCGGAGGGGCCGAATTCTCCCAGCACGATCGGAGCGCCGCCGAACCGGGCGACGACGCGGCTGTGCAAACTCGAGTTGAAGTCGACGCGGATATTCTTCCCCTCGATGCTCAACGGCGCCGGCCGCACCGTGGGGCAAAGCAGGAAGGCGACGAGACACGCTGCACATCTCGGCTTCCTCGACATGAGTCCTTCGTGCCGCAGCATTCGGTTCGACGTTAGGGTCGAATACACGTCCAACTCGGGCAATCGAAACGCCACGATTCTATCAGTTGCATTCGTTAAGGTTAACGTGAATATCTAGCACAACCGTAGCTCCAACGCAACCCCAGGCGTGGCAGCGCTGATTCCTGGCGGTAACGGACACGTGGGCTTGCTTCGACAGGCACAAAGGTGTATAGACGGTCTATGCGGTTCCTGAGACTACTGCCGGTCTTCGCGGTGACGCTTCCTCTGCCGGCGGCCGGGCAAGAGACGCCCCCGGAAAAGATCCTTCTGAATGACTTCCGGCCGGTGTCGATCTTCAAGATTCCGATTACGGAAGTGTCCAAGGCCAGATATCCGGTGATCGATCTGCACACGCATCCGTACGCCCAGACGCGCGCGCAACTTGCGACGTGGGTCGAACTAATGGACCTGTCAGGCATTGAAAAAACCATCGTTCTGACTGGGGCCGTGGGCGCGAAGTTCGACGCGCTCTACCAGTTGTACTCCGAATATCCGCGCCGGTTCCAGTTGTGGTGCGGCTTTGATTACACTGCTCTCGAAGAATCGGGATTTGGGCCCGCCGCGGTGAAGGAACTCGAAAGATGCTACCGGGTAGGCGCGCGCGGGGTCGGAGAGATCAGCGTTAAGGGCAGAGGCCTGAACAGGAAAACGCAGCCCGGCGGCATCCATCCCGACGATGTCCGGCTCGATCCGCTGTGGGAAAAGTGCGCCGAATTGGGTATGCCGGTGAATATTCACATCGCCGACGGCATCTGGGATTACGAGAAGATGGACATCCATAACGACGGCCTGATGGATGCAGTGAGTTGGCGGCTGGACAACCAGCCAGGTATCGTCGGCCATGCCGGGATGATAGACATCCTGGAACGGACGCTCAAGAAGCACCCGAGAACGATATTCGTTGCGTGCCACTTCGTGAACCTGATTCACGACTTGAAGCTCCTGGGGCAATTGCTGGACCGCTATCCGAACCTGTATACGGACATCTCCGGACGGTTCGCGGAGATGGGGACCATTCCGCGTTTCACGGCGCAATTCTGTGAGAAGTACGCGGGGCGGATCGTGTACGGGACCGACCTTGGGACCGACAAGCGGATGTACGGCATCACCTTCCGATTACTGGAAACGCTCGACGAGCACTACTACGAAAGGGGCGAGTTCAACAACCACTGGACAATGAACGCCCTCGCCCTATCGGATTCGGCGCTGAAGCACCTTTATCGCGACACCGCCTTGAAAATTCTGAAGTGAGGGGAATTTCACCTGGCGACCGGAGCAGGCGCAGGCGCCACGGCAGCCTGGCGCATCTCGCGGAACAGGTGGAAGGTGGAGCGCATCACCACTTGCGGAGCAAGATAGTGAGCCTTGGGCAGGACGGCTCCATTGACAAGATGGTCCACCACTAGGCGCATCGCGAGTTCACCCTGGACGTACGGGCGGCTGGAGATGGAGGCTGAGATCGTTCCTTTCTCGAAGTATGGCCGCATCTCGTCGAACAGGTCAGTGGTAATGAGCTTGAAGCGGCCGGCGAGTCCCAGCGCTCCAATGGCCCGGCACACGGGGAGGCAATTGGCCGTGTTGACGTACATGCCCGCGAGCGATTCGTTCCGCTCCAGGAGTGCGAAGCACTTCTGAAAGGCTTCGTCTTCGTCTTCGTGGCCCTCGACAATTTCTGCGACGCGACCACCTGGGCAGAACTGCGGAAAGGCTTCCTGAAAGCCCTCGGCCTTCTTACTATGATCCTCAATGTCCAACATGCCGGTGACGACCGCCACTGAGGATCCGGCGGGAATCATGGCGCCGAGCAGTTCGGCGGCGACACGTCCGCTCACGGTGGCGTTCACGCAGACTGCCGACGAGCGGATGCTGGCCGGCGCATCGGTGTCGACGCAAATGACACGGATGTTGCGGCGTTCCGCTTCGTCGATCACAGGGATCAGCTGCTGGGGGTTGCCAGGCGTCAAGATCAGCGCCCGGGGCTCGTTGCGCAGCAATTCCGCCACTTTTTCCGGTTCCGCCGCGCCCAAGCGGTCGGTTTGCGCCCAAATGGTTTCCACGCCCAATAGCTCGGCCCGTTGCGCCTCGGCTTTGATCCCCTGCTGAAGCTGATCGAAATGATAGTGAATCTC
>JAEHDI010001293.1 GCA_016880505.1 Bryobacterales bacterium
GTCATCAGGATGCCGAGGTGCACCGGGTTGATACCGAGGCTCACCGCGATCGGAAACAAGATCGGCGCGGTGATCAGCACGATCGATGACGGCTCCATCACGTTGCCGGCCAGCAGCAGCAGGAGGTTGACGACGAGCAGGAATTCGACCCAGCCGATGCCGCTGTCCTTGATCCAGGCGGTCATCGCCCGCGGGATCTGCTCGCTGGTCATCAGGGTCCTGGACGACCATTGCACGACGGCCGCCGGCCCTCCAGTTGAACTCGATCAAAACCTGCGTTCCGGGCCGGCCTTCAGGCCTTCCCCACCAAAACAACCCGGCGGCAGCACAGGGCTAGGATTTGCCAAGTTTTTCGGCGGCTGAGCATCTATGATGCACTGCATCATAGAACCGGCCCGAACCGTGCGGCGACCCACCCAAACACGGCGATGAATCGGCCCGAACAACTGCGAGACCGGTACGGATTCCTGCGGGAACCGGAGGCCTGTTTCCGGGCCAGCGGCCAAACGCTCCCGAAGGTTCATTCGGGGCAATTCCGGCTAGGCACCGCCGGGATTGTCGGCAATGATGCTTACAGCGACATTGACACGGGCTGTGGCGACATGGTCCTTGCCAAAAAGCAGCGCACTAATGGGAGGAGAAAAAATGCCGTCGAAGGGGAGACTTTGTTCGTTCGCGGCCGCTACGGCCGCTTTCGCTCTTACGCTTGCGTCGGCGATCCCCGCTGACGCGCAAGACCGCAAGTCGATCCGATGGACGACTTCGCAGGTGGGCTCTTATGGCTACACGATCGCCGCGTCGATGGCGAAAGTGCTCGAGAAAGCGCTTGGCGGCGAATACACCGTCACCGTGCAGCCCTACCAATCACCAACGGTGGCAATGAAAGCCGTGATGAACGGCGAAGGCGAAATTGCCTACACCGCCGACATCGGCATGACTCAGTTTCAGGAACGCGTCGGCCCGTTCAAGGACTTCCAGCCAAGCAAGCCCGAGCTCGTTCACACCTGGTACGCCTATCCGATGGAATCAATGATGGCCACACCGGCCAAGGGGGCTGACAATTTCAAGTGCTGGAAAGACTTCAGCGGCAAGCCTGTGTTCTTCACGCAGGCGGGCTTCCAGAACTGGCTCAACTGGCAGCGTATCTTCAAGACGCTCGGCTATGACTTCAAGCACGTCCAGATCGACGTCAAATCGAACTCTGATGCGATGGAGCAAGGCACGATCGTGGGTTCTGCGACCTACACCACGGCCGGAAAGTCGCTGGCGCCATATTGGAAGGAGACCGAAATTCGCATGGACTTCAAGGTCGTCAATCCATGTCCGGATGAAGTCGCAAAGCTCAAGGCGGCGGGGCTTGCGGTCGTTGATGTCGATCCGAAGGGCGCGTTCAGCAAAAATGTCGGACCTTCGACCGTCATGGGCGTGCCGATCCTGTTCGGTTACAACGCCAGGATCGATATGCCGGAAGCCGTCGTCTACAAAATGATCAAGGCCTTCTACGAGCAGAGGGACGAACTGGTGAAGATCGATGCGGGATTCACGCCGATGGCAAAGGACTTCATCGGCATGCAGGTGCAAGGCATCAATGCCAACCCGCAGGTTCCGGTACACCCGGGAC
>JAEHDI010001294.1 GCA_016880505.1 Bryobacterales bacterium
CGTGCTGGGTAACGGCGTGTGGACACATTCGTTGTATCCGTCGCCGAGGAACGTGGATGGGCTGATTCGCGGCAACCGCTTCGACACGATCGGGCGCGATGCGATTCAAGTCGGGCATGCGACGAAGATCCGGGTGGAACAAAACGCCGGGCGGCGGATCGGGTTTCCATTCGACGCGGTCGATATCGAAGGCGGGGGAACACCAGTCGGCGTGGACACGGCGGGCAACGTCGACCGCAGCGTGTACACCGGCAACTACTTCGAAGAGGTCAACGGTAAATGCATCGATCTCGACGGATTCCATCACGGAGAGGTGACGCGGAATATTTGTGTGAACCGGGGCAACGCCGAGGACTATCCGTCCGGCAATTTTGGCATTGCGATGAACAACACGAATCCCGACATGGAGTCGGAGGAGATCCTGGTCGCCGATAACGAGATCGATGGTGGAAAATTCGGAGGGATCTTCGCGATCGGCCGGAATCACCGCATTGTGCGCAACCGGATGCGGAACCTCAATCTCGCCCGCTGCAACGAAACGGCGGCGGTTTTTGGATGCCTGTACCTGCCGGACGAGCCCGATTTCCTGCGCTCCGGCATCTACCTGGCGCGGCGGGCCGAACGTCCGGCGATTGCCCGCGGCATCGTCATCGAGGACAATCTGATTACCGGCTACAACATGAAGACCCGCTGTATTGGCGCCGCGCCCGGCGTGTCCCGGCAGGGGAACCGCATCGGCCGAAACGATTGCCGCGACGAGGCGTCCCGGCGATGATCGACCCGCGCGTGTGCGAAGTGATGCGCCAGGACTGGAACCGGCGCGCCCGTGAGGACGCCAACTACTACGTCGCATTCGGCCGCCGCGATCAGGACGACGTCGAGTTCTTCGCCACCGCCGCCGACGTGGTGCGAAATCTGACCCGGGAACTGCACCGCCTTCCAGGGGGCGATGTACGGAGCCGGCGCGCGCTCGAGATCGGCTGCGGTCCCGGCCGGCTGATGCTGCCGATGAGCAGGTATTTCGGTGACATCCATGGCGTTGACGTCTCGGACGATATGATCCGGCTGGCGAAAGAGAAGCTCCGTGACATTCCGCACGCGTACGCGAGCGTCGCAAGCGGAGCCGACCTCGCCGGCTTCGCCGATGAGTCGTTTGACTTCGTGTACTCCTATGCTGTGTTCCAGCACATCCCGAGCCGAGACGTGGTTTTCAACTACCTGAGCGAAGCGCTCCGGGTGTTAAAACCGGACGGCGTGTTGCGATGCCAGATCAATGGCCTGCCGGAGGCGGCGGCCCGGTATGACACGTGGAACGGTGTGCGCATCAGCGCGGAGGATCTCGTCGCACTCGCTCGCAAGCGGGATTTCCAACTACTGGCAATCGAGGGCGCCTCGACGCAATACATGTGGATGACGGCACGGAAAACGCCGCGCGCCAGAGAACGCGAACCCGCCATTGCGGCGCGTATCCGGCGAATCACGAACGCTCACAGTTCGGAACCGGTGGCGCCATGTCGGGGCCGCTTCGCCTCGATCTCGCTGTGGATGGAGAATCTGCCGGCGGAGTGCGACCTGCCCGATCTCCGCGCCTTCATCGGACCGGAAGAAGGGCGTGTGTTCTATGTCGGGCCTCAGGAGGCTGACGGGTTGCAGCAGTTGAACGTGACGCTCCCGGAGAAGGTGCCGACGGGATTGCGGACTCTTAGACTCGAGTGGATGGGTCACCCGGTTTGTCCCGATGGTGTGCTCCGGGTCATACGGCCGGGTCCCGCGGTGCCGCGGATCCTCTCCGTTACCGACGGCATCGACCTTCTTTCCGGGACGCGGATCACGTCCGGAACCCTCAAAGTGACGGTCGAGGAGATTGACCGTCCGGAGGATCTCACCGCCACCGTCGCGGGCCGCCCGCTCGTGGAGGCCGAGGTCTTTTGTGTTGATCCCGTACCGCCGAAGTACGAGGTAAACCTTAGGCTTCCCGAGGCGCTTGCACCAGGCATCCATCTGCTCGAGTTGAGTCTCGGACGTCGCCGTTTCGCTCCCGTAGCGCTCGAAATCGCCTGAGTGGCCTCGACCTTTCGGCTTTCATCCGCCTGTAACCTTCTGCACCGCTAATAGATAAAAATCTTGACGGGGCACTATATGTTGGGGTACAAGTGACAGTGCCGCCTCTGGGGGCGGGGTAGTTCGAAATCATAATGACATGGAGGAGAGAAAATGGGCCAGCTAAGTGTTGATCTCAGCACCCAAGCTCTGAACACGGAGAAGAGCGCAACCCGGCAACGGACCGGGCTGAGTTT
This sequence comes from Bryobacterales bacterium, assembly GCA_016880505.1. Classification (GTDB taxonomy): domain Bacteria; phylum Acidobacteriota; class Terriglobia; order Bryobacterales; family Bryobacteraceae; genus JAEHDI01. The sequence continues at coordinate 2,298 of JAEHDI010001294.1, forward strand.
CCCCCGATACTTCACGGCCAAGCTCGAAGCCGGCAAAACGCCGTACGACGAGGTCGAGTGGGAACTTCGTACGGCCACCATCGGCAACGACAAGGGCGCGGTCATCTTCGAGCAGCGGGATGTCGAGATGCCGGCCGATTGGTCGCAAACGGCCACGAATATCGTCGCCAGCAAGTACTTTCACGGGAAGCTCGGAACTCCCGAGCGGGAACGAAGCGTCGCTCAGCTTGTTCATCGCGTGGTGGACAC
>JAEHDI010001295.1 GCA_016880505.1 Bryobacterales bacterium
GGCATCGAACTGAACTTCGGCATCGTCGGCCACACTCCGGCGACGGCCACGCCGGTGGACTACGTCACGCGCAAGAACGCCGACGGCAGTGTGAGCGTCACGGTCGGTGCGATGGACCTTCCGTCGCGCACGCACTGGAGAGTTACGTTCACAGTTCCGCCCGATAAGGCGTACTTCGAGTCGAAGGCCCTCTGGTACAACCCGCAACCACTGAACGGGTCCTACTACGTCTGGATGAATGCGGCCAACCGCTTGGGCCAGGACCTGGAGTTTATCTTCCCCGGCGACAAACATATCGGCCACAACTACCGGGTACCCGAGAAACCCTGGCCGGTCACGGCGGATGGGCGCAACCTGGCTTTCTATAAGGAGCACGACGACAGCGACGAGGGGAGTTTCTTCATTCATGGCGCTCTCCAGGATTTCTTCGGAAGCTATTGGCACAACTCCAAGTTCGGTTTCGGACACTGGGCCTACCATGAGGACACTCCGGGACAGAAGTTCTTTCGGTGGTCGCTTTCCGGTGCCGGCCAGATCTGGGAGCAACTGCTGACCGACAGCGACGGGCCGTACTTCGAGCCGCAGGTCGGCCGCCTGCTCGACCAAAACGACCACGAGTTCTTCCCGCCTTACACGGCCGATCACTGGCGTGAAGTGTGGTTCCCGTTCAAGGAGATCGGCCCGATGGTGAAGGCCACGCCGTACGGCGCCCTAAACGCGCGGAATACCGGTGATTCGATCGTTCTGGGCTTCAACGCGCTCCAGAAGATCGACGACGACCTGGTGGTGCACGCCGGCGGAAAGGAAGTGTACCGGGAGCGGCTGAAGCTCGAGCCGATGGGAGTCTACCAAAAGAAGCTGCCGCTGAGTGCGAAGCCGGGCGAACTGGAGGTGGAAATCGGAAACAAGCTGTCGTACACGGACGACCCGGAAGCCGAGAAGCTAAAGCGACCGCTGAATTTCCGCGAGTACGACGACAACAGTCTCGAGGCCCTGTACCAGGCCGGCGAACGCGAGGAGAAGGGCCGCAACTACGAAGTCGCGCTCGACAAGTACATGGCGGTTCTGAAGCAGGAGCCGACACACGTTCGGGCGCTTACCCGGGTCGCCGAGCTTTACACACGGCGCGCGGAGTACAAGAAAGCGCTGGAGTACGCCACCAAGGCGCTCGACTACGTAATGTACGATCCGGACGCCAACTACATCTACGGTGTGATTGCCCGGAAGATGGGGAACATGGTGGACGCCAAGGAGACGCTCGGCTGGGCGGCTCGGTCGATGAAGTATCGCTCGGGGGCGTACTGCCAGCTTGGCGAGATCTACATGATGGAAGGCAAGTGGGCGCGTGCTTTCGATTTTCTGCGGCGTTCCCTCGACTACGATGCGTATAACGTCAAGACGTACCAGGTGCTCAGCACCGCGTACCGCCTCCATAAAGAACCTGCGAAAGCCCGCGAGACTCTGGACAAGCTGCTGGAGATCGATCCGCTGAACCACCTCGCGCGGTTCGAGCAGTACCTGCTGGAGCCGAACGGTACAAGCCTCGAGAACTTCCGGTCGATGATCCGCAATGAACTGCCGTACCAGACGTACCTCGAAACGGCGATGCATTACGTGAATCTCGGACTTCCCGAAGACGCGCAGCGTGTTCTCGCCGCGGGACCGGAACAGCCGGAGATCTTTTACTGGAGAGCGTACCTCTCGCGAGAAAAAGATCCGGTACGGAGCAGGGAGCTTCTACAGAAGGCGGCCAGCTCCTCGCCGAAGCTCGTTTTTCCGTTCCGCGAGGAGTCGATTCCGGTGTTCCAGTGGGCGGAAGGCATGGCACCGAACGACTGGAAGGCGAAATACTACCTCGGGCTGATTTACTGGGGTCTGAGACGTCACCAAGAGGCGATTGCCAAGTTCGACGAGTGCGGCAACCGCCCGGATTTCGGGACGTTTTATGTTTGCCGCGCCTTCCTGAGAAAGGAAACCGATCCGGAGAAGGCTCTTCCGGACTATGAACGCGCTTATGAGACCGGCAAGGACGACTGGCGGAACTGGCACCACCTCGCGGCGTTCTACAACGAACGCGGCATGAACGATAAGGCGTTGCAGATTGCACAGGCCGGAGCGAAGCAGTTTCCGAACGCCGACCTGATGACGATCATGCTGGCGCGGACCTACTTGAGTAACGGGCGTTCTGCAGAATGCTACTCGGTGCTCGAGAATGCTACGATCCTTCCATTTGAAGGGCAGCGGGACGTTCACGACCTGTTCGTCCAGTGCCAGACGTCGATGGCGCTGGAATTGATGAAGAAGGGCCAGTACCGCGAGGCAATCCAGCGACTGGAGAGCGCGAAAGGGTACCCGGTGAAGCTTGGCACCGGCAAGCCTCACAGGGCTGACCAGCGTATCCAGGACTTTCTCATGATGCTGAGTTATGAGAAGCTGGGCGACCAGACAAACGCCCGGCAGGCGATGGACAGGGTCGTCGCTTACATGGCCGGTCCGTCAAGCGACAATGCGGACGTTCTGAAGCGGCGGGTGGATCTCTGGTTCAAGGACTCGTTCCCGAATCAGAACGGGCTGGCTGCGTTGCAGGACCTTCTTAAGGTGGTGGGCAGCGGAAGAAGAAGAGGCGGAGAGTGACCAGACTCTTTGTTTGAGCTCTAATCGCCGCATCCACCGTCTCGGCGCAGCGGATGGTCGAGACGGTGGATGTGGACCCGCAGCCGTGGAAGCGGACCATGCGGCCTGTAATCCGGGGGACGCAGTACGCTGTCTCTTCAATGGAACCACTTGCCACACAGGCGGCGGAACGGATACTGCTCCAGGGCGGGAATGCTTTCGATGCGATCGTGGCAGGGCAGGCTGTGCTCGGCCTGGTTTCTCCCGCATCTAACGGGATCGGGGCCGATGCCACGCTGCTGATTTTCGCAGGCAAAGAGAAGAAGGTGTATTCTTTGAACGCCGAGGGGACGGCGCCCAAGCTCGCGACGATCGACTGGTACAAGAAGAATCACGAGGGAAAACTGCCGGTTGACGACACGCTTCTCGCCGCGACGGTGCCGGGCGCGGTAGACGCCTGGTACATCATGCTTTCGCGGTGGGGAACGAAGTCTTTCGGACAGGTGCTCACCCCGGCGATCGAGCTGGCGGAGCGCGGGTTTCCGGTATCGGAGGCGCTGGCGGGAGGCATCTCCGGAACCAAGAAACTTTCCAAGTACCCATCCAGTGTTCGTGTTTACTTTCCGAACGGTGTGGCGCCGAAGGCGGGGGAGATCTGGAAGAACCCAGACCTCGCCCGCACAATGAAGCGCCTGGTGGAGGCGGAGCGAGACAGCGCATCGTCCGGGCGGGAGGCCGGCTTGCGCGCGGCGCGCGACCGGTTCTACAAAGGCGACATCGCGCGGGAGATGGCGAAGTTCTCCGAGGAGAATGGCGGACTCTTTCGGTACGAGGACTTCGCGAGCTACACAGCGAAGATCGAAGACCCGGTCTCGTTCAACTACCGGGGCTACGACGTTTACAAGAACCCCTCCGCGACGCAAGCGCCGGCCGAGCTGTTCGTCCTGAACATCCTTGAAGGCTACGACCTGAAGGCGCTCGGGCTGAACAGCGCGGAGTACATTCACACCTCGGTGGAGGCGGTGAAGCTGGCGTTCGCCGACCGGGAGAAATACCTCGGTGACATGGACTTCATCCGGATTCCATGGGCAGGACTGCTCTCGAAAAGTTACGGCGAGGCGCGCCGGAAGCTGATCGATCCCGAAAAGGCGTCGCGGCAGTTCCGCCCCGGCGTGGCCGAGGACTTCATGCAGGGTTTCGAGCGGCTGGAGCGCCCGACTGACCTCACCGAGGCCGGGAAGGCGGACCACGAAGGCGACACGAGCTACATCGTCGTGGTGGACAA
>JAEHDI010001296.1 GCA_016880505.1 Bryobacterales bacterium
GAAGAAGAGGACTTCAAGGCCGTCGGCCGGATGGGCGACGCCCTTGCCCGGGAAGTGCTCAGCACCGCGAATACGATCCGCGCTACCGCACCCGCTCGGTCGGAGATTCGCGCGAAGGCTGAGCTGCTCACCTTTCGAGACCGGTGGAATAGGGATGAGACGGTCGAGGCCGGCATCACGACTGTCCTGATCAACCGGGAGATCGCGATTGCCGCTGTTCCGGGCGAGCCGCTGCACCGTCTGCAAACGTTCTGGAAGGCGAACGCCGACGTCGCGTGGCCGCTGTTTTACGGCTACGCGGTCAGCTCGACCGAAACATGGCCAGGATACATCCCGGACCTCCGTTCGGCGGCGTACGGCGGCTACGGCGCCGACTCCAGCACGAACATCGAGGTCGGCGCGGCGGAGCGCATCATGCAGCACCACCTCATCAACCTGTACGGCCTGCGGGACATGTGGCTCGACAAACCAGGGAAGAATTGAGGGTCGAAAACGGTGGCTGGCTACGCTGACCCAAGCGCTTTCTGCGCGTGGCAGCGTAGCCTGTCACCTGTTTCTCTAGAACATCAAGGCACCAGATTCGCTGTTTGTTCGCCTTCTTCTGGAACTTCTTTCCTATCGGATGCCGTACGGAAGTGCCAAGAATTGAATAAAATAGCCGCCTTCTCTTCCATCCTGGGTACTAAAACAAAGTTGATTTTCTTCCTATTCAAAAACGTACTGGAGCTCCATTGTGAGGAATCGTGAATGATCTTAAATTGGCACGCAGGTTAAAACGATGATTCCTCTTCTAAACGGCAATGGGAAGCAGACGAGAGAAAAGAACCTTCGCGCGAATTATTTGGAGCGGCTGCGCGAGATTGCCGAAGACACTCGCTACGGAGATGACGGACTGCTTCGAGAGACCGCTGTGGAGGAGTTGAGTCAGGTGTCCGTTCTCGAGCCGGCGCACTCTGAGGTGGCACTGCCTGAACCTTGGCAAGTGGAATCTGAGGAATCAAAGGGATCCAACGAGGCGTTCGACTCCGACGAGTTTCGGCTGCTGGCGGAGCAGGTGGCTCCAAAGTGCATCGACGCTTTGACAGAAGCGTTTAGGGGGGTGCATCGGCTTGCCGCCGGGGACCTGGGCAAGGCCGAGGCAGTCACAAACCAGGTGATCGCCCTGTCGGATGAAATTCGTCACATCAACGGCGAGATCTCCTCGCTGCGTCAAAGCACAGAATTCCTCACAGGAGCGGAGCGGGACTTGGTGACCCGGGCGGTCGTCCTGGAAGGCCAGCTTGCTGAGTGTGCGGCAAGCGACCGGCAGGTCATTGCGGACCTCGCGGAACTCACCAACGCCCAGGCTCGGGACCGTGAGAGCCAGGCCTTGGCCAACTCGGCAACGCAAGAGCAGTTGAGCCGGCTGGAACAAAGCCTGACCGAACGACTTAACGCTCTGGAGAAACGATTCGCGGCGTCGCTGGAGACGGTTGCGCTCGCCCGCGAACATCTGACAGCCATTGCGCAGGCTTTGGAGACGCACTTCGAAACTAGCGCAAGGATAGATGCGAGCCTCTCCGGCGTCCAGGAAACGCAACAAGTCCTCCAGCGACGGCTGGACAATCAGGCTGAGGTGATGCGGACACTCTGTGCCTCCGAACAGGAGAGGGGCAACCAGTTGCAGACGACGCTACAAAAAATGAAGGAAATGACTGTGGAATTCTTCATGCCGGCTCCGTTGCCGGAGGACCTGTAGCGAAAGTCGGCGAGGGAGCTCGCTGGTGACCCGAGGTGCACAGTGGAACTCCGCCCTGAAGGCACTGCTGGACTGAACGATATAAGACCGCGTGGGGACTGTGTCAAGGGGGGGGCAATCCGATGAACTTCGTGCTGGAGATCTTCCAAAGAGATCTTGGCCAACTGGATCCAAGCCAGAAAGTTTTCCTGGTGACAGTGATTCTCGGCTGCGCCGTGCTGGTCGGGTACTCCATATGCCGCCTCCTGCGTTACTCGCGCAAGCTTGAGTCGGTTGACTCACAACTCTCGAAGCTGAGCAACGGCCCCCGTATCACGTAAGAACACTCATATTCGCCCGGTGCGTCTCGAGGTACGGCGCGCGTGATTTTCACGCTATCATCGTCTTCTTATGAAACTGAAATCCCTCGTTCTCCTTCTCGTGCTCTGCTCCCTCGCCTTCGCCAAGGATGCGAAGCTGCGGGGCGGCAACATGCTCGCCTGCGAAACGTACAGCTACCGGGACCTGATCCGTGACGGCAAGCTGGACATGACCACCGTCCCCGAGTTCTACAAGCAGCAGGGCATCAAGGGCATCTCGTACAACGACATGTTCTTCAAGACCCTCGACGACGCCTATCTCGATCAGGTGAAGGCCGCCGTCAAGAAGGCGGACCGCGTAGTGACCTGCTACGTCATCGAAGGCAACCTCGCGATGGCCGACGAGACCAAACGCCGCGAGCAGATCGAGGCAGACAAGCAGAAGATGCGCGCCGCCGCGAAGTTGGGCGCCCCCGTTGTCCGCATCAACGTGGGCCGCACCGACAAGCAGGAGAACTCCGACGACACCGTCGGCGTCGACCGCGTCGTCGCCGCTTTCAAGGAACTCCTCCCGCTGGCGAAAGAGCTGAACCTCAAGATTTCGATTGAGAATCACGGAGGCGTGTCGAAGACGGCCGCCAACATCGTGAAAATCATCAAAGCGACCGATCCGAAGTGGGTTGGCTCGCTCGTCGACTTCGGCAATTTCCCGCCGGAGAACCGGTACGCCGAGATCGAGGCAGTCGCTCCATTCGC
>JAEHDI010001297.1 GCA_016880505.1 Bryobacterales bacterium
CGAGGAATTCCCGGCCGCACGGGCAATAGCTGCCTTTCGGCTGCCTTCCTTGGGGATCCACGACCCGCTGCCAGGGCTCGTTCAACGAGGTCTCCAGGTTCTCATCGAGATGGCCGATGGTGGCCAGCACGTTGATTCCGGCGCCCATTCCCGCCTGCCGTGCGGCAGTCATTCGCTTCTCCAGCAATTTCGAGAAGCGCTCCATTTCCTCGAGCGGCCGCGGGATGTGCGTGACACCTGTGAAAAACGCGAGCTCATCGGCCGTGCCGGGATACTTCGCGAAGAAAGCGAGGAGCGCATCAAAACGGCGGTCGTCGATCCAGTGGTATGTCGAGATGCGGAATGCGACAAGGGTATCGTTCCTGACGGCGCCTTTCGATGCCGGCGGCATGGCATGAAGGACGAGAGCGGACTGTGCAAACTGGCGGCGCGTGAGGGTCGTTTTCATGCGGTTTCTCCTGACATCGATCAATGCACAATGGGCTTGCGATCGACCGCCGGCTCCTTGCCGGAGTGGACGGCGTACAGGCGCCGGTGAGTCACCCGGAGAGACTCGGTCATGTCGTCATACGGGCGGTCGGTGACGTCCACGAGACCAATGTTATAGTTCTCGCCGTCGCCGCGCCCGGTTGCAGGCTCGTCGGCCCATTGAAACCAGTGAGCGCCGATCATGGCGGGCATGGCGGCGGCACTCTCGACGTAATACTGGTACGCGACGCCACGCTCCTTGTAATCGCGCGCCTGCCGGAGCCCGGCCGAGAGACCGCGTCCCGGCGTCCCGATGTGGAATTCGCCGATCATCAGCGGGCGGCCGGCGAGCCCGTAGGCGCGATCGATCGCCTCACGCCCGGGGGAATAGTCGTAAATGTTGATGCTGTAGACGTCGAAGGTCCTGGCGGCTCGGCTCATCTCCTCGGGCGGATGCCCTCCGAAGCGCATGCCGAGATTGAGGTGGTTCGGGTCATGCTTTCTTACCGCCGCGTTCACCACTTCGATGTATTTCTCGAAGGCGGTGTAGATGAAGGCGCGCCGGCGCTCCGGGGTGTCGCCTTGTGCCAGGTGGCGCTTCAACTGCTGTTTCGTCGGGGTGTCGGGTCCGGAGAGAATCATTTCGACGACGATGCCTTCGCGCCCTGGCCATGGCGGCTCATTAGCGAGGAAGTAGCCGAGAAGCCACGGGTCGTCCTTTCGCGGCGCGCACTGCGCGGCGGCGGCACGATTCGCGTTGACGACGAATTCCTCCGAGTAAACATCGGGCAGGCCCATGTAGCTGACTTTTGTCTGCCAGTCGCGCAGGGGGATCGTGTACGGAATGCGGCGTGCATCCCAGAGCTTCGCATCCGACCAGTTGGCTACGGTGTTCAAGCCCCAAGCCTGCATGCGCCGGATGCTCACGTCGACCCACCGGGCGGGCCACTCCGGGCCGAAACGCCGAAAGAGGTTCCATGCGTAGAACGACGCGCCCGGCTCGCGGCGCCTGCGGATCCGGGAAGGTCCGATGTCAGCGGGTGGAAGCGCCTTGAATACGGAGCTGCGGCCTTCGGTCGGAGTGTTCATCCAGGGAGTGACGACGTCGGAGCCCACCGAAAAGAACAGGTGTCCGTCGGGGTCGACCAGCCACCAGCGGCCACCGATCTCCTCCACGCGGAAGAAGCCGGTTGCCTTGGCCTTCGTCTCCAGGTAGCCACCGTACTTGCAGTAGCCGAACTCGCCAGGCTTGAGCGATTCCTCCTCCCGTTTCCATGCCTCTTGCAGTTGCTCCAGCGTGGTTGCCTTGCCGGGCCACTCCGCGCGGACGTACTGTCCGAATTCGTCAACCAACGGGTCGCTTTCAAGGACGGCATCGCCCGGAAACTTGTCCGTTACTTGCATCGAGCGGATCTCGAGCACCGGAGAAGCGAGCGGCTCCTGCATTACGAATCCGAGCGCTTCGACGGATTCCAGGGAACGGTAGGGTCCGCCGAGGTTGATGTAATAGCCGAGGCGAGACTTGTTGTAGACCGCCGCCATGTCGATTCCCTCGCGTGGCGGCGAGGTGAAGAGGGCGAGAGGAATGGCGGTCCGGATCCAGGCGTTCGGATACAGGTGCAGCCGAACTGCCGCCTCGCCGTCCGGTGCGTACAGCTTCAACTGGAACCGCTGCGGCGAGGACGCCCTCATTTCGAGCACCAGGAACTTGTCGGCGCCGAGCACGGACGGAAGGCCGAGTTCCTTCAGCGCCCATTTGTGCTCGGAGGCCGGCGCGGCGCTGTCGAACACGATGCGTCTGGTCTGCGCGGCCGCGGGAAGACACGGCAGGAGAAAGAGAAGTGCTGAGAGAATACGGATCATATTGAGCTTAAGACTCCCGAGTAGGAGTATATAGGAGTCCG
>JAEHDI010001298.1 GCA_016880505.1 Bryobacterales bacterium
GCCTTGATGAAACTCCAGTTCCACCCCGACACCAACATGAACCAGGCGCTGTCGGAAACGGTGGCTCTGGTGAATCGCGCGCGCGCCTTCAGGCCCCCCGGTGCGGTTCCGCCGTTTATTGTGCGCTTCGACGCCGGCAGCGTTCCCGTGGGACAACTGGTCTTCTCGAGTCCCATCCGCAATCCGGGCGAGATGCAGGACATCGCCATCAATCGCGTTCGGCCGCTCTTCGCCGCCCTGCCCGGCGTGTCCGCTCCTCCTCCCTTCGGGGGCAATCAGCGCACCATCGTCGTACGCCTCAACCCCGACAGTCTCCGCAGTTATGGTGTTTCGCCGGAAGAAGCGATTCAGGCCGTGAATACAGCCTCCACCGTCCTGCCGTCCGGAACTGTCCGCATCGGGGATCAGACGATGATCGCCTCCACGAATGTCGTGATTGGCGGGGACTTGAACGAGTTGATGAACGCCCCGGTGCGTCTGGGTAGCGGCCCGGCGGTCTATATCCGCGACATCGGCGTGGTGGAGAACGGCGCCGACATCATCACTGGTTACGCACACGTCAACGGTCGGCGCACTGTCTACATCCCGGTCACCAAACGCTCCGACGCCTCCACGCTTGCCGTGATCCGGGAGGTGAAAGAGGCCCTTCCGGCAATGAAGAACGCGGTGCCGGAGGATGTGGACGTCCGGCTCGAGTTCGACCAGTCCGGCTATGTGGCCCACGCTCTGCGCGGACTGGTCAACGAAGGGCTGCTCGGTGCGCTTCTCACCGGTTTGATGGTGCTTATCTTTCTTCGCGACTGGCGCAGCGCTCTCATCGTCGTCACGACGATTCCCGCGGCGCTGCTTGCCGCGGTCGTGTGGCTGTGGGCTTCCGGCCAGACCATCAACATCATGACGCTCGCCGGCTTGGCTCTCGCCGTCGGTGTGCTGGTTGACGAAGCGACGGTCGAAATCGAAAACATCCACACGCATATGGCTACCGGAGCATCGCGTGCGTGGGCGGTTCTCGACGCCTGCCGAAAGACCGCCCTGCCCCGGCTACTCTCGATGCTGTGCATCCTTTCGGTTTTCGTTCCGTCGTTCTTCATGGCAGGCGTGGGCCGGCAGTTGTTCGTCCCGCTCTCCCTCGCTGTCGCGTTTGCGATGGTTTCGTCGTACTTCCTGTCCAGCACCCTCGTGCCGATCTTGTCGACCTGGCTCATGCGTAGGAGCCATGGGAGCGACGAAGACCGGGGCTTCTTCGGTGCGCTACGCGCCCTCTACGCCCGCTACCTCGGATTCGTGATTCGATTCCGTTGGCCGCTGGTGACGGCATACTCGCTAAGCGTCGCCCTTCTGATCTGGTTGCTGTTCCCGCGGCTCGGAACGGAGATCTTTCCTGTCGTCGACACCGGCCAGTTTCAGTTGAGGCTGCGTGCGCCCACCGGGACGCGAATCGAGCGCACCGAGCTCATCACCCTGAAGGCGCTCGATCTCATCAAGCGCGAAGTTGGACCGGACAACGTCCTCATCTCGACAAGTTTCATCGGGGTTCAGCCGGCGAGCTACCCCATCAACACGATCTATCTGTGGACCAGCGGTCCGCACGAGTCCGTGCTTCTCGTAGCGCTGAAGCCCGCCGCCACGCTCCGCGGCGATGCGCTGCGGGAGCATCTCCGTGCGAGATTCGCTCGGGACTTGCCGGACGTGAAAGTGTCGTTTGAGGCGGGCGACATCGTCAGTCAGGTGATGAGCTTCGGATCGCCTACCGCGGTTGAGGTGGCCGTTCAGGGGCCAAGCCTCCCCGCCAACCGTGCGTACGCCGCAAAAGTCTACGCGGAGCTTGCGAAACTCCGGTCCCTGCGCGATGTGCAGTACTCCCAGGCTCTGGACTACCCGACTCTGCAGGTGAACGTGAATCGCGACCGCGCGGGTCAATACGGCCTCACCGCGGCCAGTGTGGCGAGGTCGTTGGTCGCTGCCACCTCATCGAGCCGCTTCATCGAGCCGAACTACTGGCGTGACCCGGCCAGTGGAAACGCCTTCCAGATTCAAGTCGAGATCCCCCAGCACCGCATGGCCTCTCTCGACGATGTCCGCTCCATTCCCTTGGCCAGGAACGGAGGAACCCCTGTCGAGTTGGCGGACGTCGCGGAGCTGAAGATGGCGAACTCGATGGGGCTGGTCGAGCGATACAACATGCAGCGCGTCGTCAGCATCACAGCCAATATCCACGGCAGAACGCTTGGCGAAATCGCGGGAGAACTGCGGCAGGCGCTACAACGGGTCGGCGACCCGCCGAGGGGTGTTGCCGTCGGAGTCAGGGGGCAGATCCCGCCGCTCGAGGAGACTCTTAGCGGCCTTCGCATCGGTCTGTTGCTCTCGATCGGAGTCATCTTTCTGTTGTTGGCCGCCAACTTCCAGTCGTTCCGCCTCGCCCTCGCGGTGATTGCCGTCATTCCGGCGGTTCTGTGCGGGGTGCTGCTTATTCTGCTGCTGACGGGGACCACGTTGAACGTTCAGTCGTTCATGGGCGCCATTATGGCCATCGGTATCTCTGTGGCGAACTCGATTTTGTTGCTCACGTTCGCGGAAATGAGCCGCGCAGAGGGAGCCGAGCCCGGCAGGGCGGCGGTCGAGGCCGGCCGCGGCCGGCTCCGCGCCATCCTGATGACGGCGACCGCAATGATCGCCGGCATGGTTCCCATCGCCCTCGGGCTGGGTCAGGGTTCGGAGCAGACGGCGCCGCTCGGCCGGGCCGTGATCGGCGGCTTGGCCGCGGCGACCTTCGCGACCCTCACGATTCTTCCCGCCTTCTATGCAGTCCTTCAGCGGCGCGCCTCGGCCCATTCGGCGTCGCTTCATCCCATGGATCCCAGGAGCAGATTCTATGAAGTCCGTTAGTGTGCTTGTTTTCGCGCTCGCATCGCTCTGCTTCGGCCAGCCGGCAGACCTCGTCGCGGTGGTCTCGCGCCCGTTGGAGCGAACGATCAAACTGCCCGGCGAGTTCGCCCCTTACGAACAGGTCGACTTGCATGCCAAGGTCTCCGGCTACGTGGACAAGGTCCTCGTGGACCGGGGAAGTGTAGTGAAAGAAGGCGACCTCCTCGTGACCATGAGCGCGCCCGAGGTCAAAGCGCAGGTCGCCGAGGCCGACGCCAAAGTGAAAGCCATCGAAGCGCAGATGGCGGAAGCACGCGCCAGAATTCTCGCCGTGCAAA
>JAEHDI010001299.1 GCA_016880505.1 Bryobacterales bacterium
AGCGCTCGCCGAGGCGCGTGGGGGCCTCAGAGGAGAGCGCGAGGCGGGCGAATTCGCCCTTGATGCTGATGCCGAGCTTGTCGGCCTGCTCCTCGAGGAAGGAGCCAGTGCCCGCGGCGCAGGCCTCATTCATGGCGAAGTCGACGACAACCCCGTTCTCGATGGAGATGAACTTCGAGTCCTGGCCGCCGATTTCGAAGATGGTGTCCACCATTTCGCCGCCGAGGGTATTGCTGATGTGGACGGCGCCTGTTTTGTGGGCGGTGATCTCGTCGTTGACCACGTCGGCGCCAACGAGCTCGGCGATCAGCTCGCGGCCGGAGCCGGTGGTGCCGACGCCCTGAATGACGAGGCGGTTGCCCCACTTCTCGTAGACTTCGGTCAGTCCCTGCTGGACGGCTTCGATGGGCCGGCCGGCGGTACGCAGGTAGACGTCGTGAATTACGGCGCCGAATTCATCCATCACCACAACGTTGGTGGAGACGGAGCCGATGTCGATGCCGAGATATGTGGGAATTGACACGTCGCCGGTGGGGGCGACGTACTGCCCGACGCGGTTACGAAGCTGGAGTACGTGATCGCTGGAGAGCGGCCGGCTCTCCTGCATCCGGACCTCGGATTCATGCTGGTCGAGCCGATGGATGTCCCGCATGGAGCGCTTCTTGCGTTCCTCGGTCTCCAGGATGGCGGTGCCGATAGCGCCGCACCAGGCGTAGAGCTCAGGAACGACGAGGTCGTTCTCGCCAAGCTTGAAGACCTCGCGGACAGCGGCGGTGACGCCATTGTTCTGGGAGACCGCGCCGATGAACGCCACGGGAGGCGCGACAGCGCGGGCCTTCACAATGCTCGACTTGAAATTACGCGCGACGGCGTCGCAGAGGCCGCGCAAGATCTCCGCCGGGGTGTAGCCCTTCTGCTGGGCGTGGATCATGTCGGACTTGGCGAAGACCGAGCAGCGCCCGGCGATGCGGGCGGCGCAACTGGCTGTGCAGACGACTGAGCCGATCTCTTCGACGGAGTAATTCATGCGAAGGGCCTGCTGGTCGAGGAACGAGCCGGTTCCGGCGGCGCACTCACCGCTTCGGTCGTAATCCATAATGCTCATGCCGGCGTGGTCCGGCTGCGGCTCCAGACGAATGTACTTCGAGCTTTCGCCGCCGATTTCGAAGACCGTGTGGACGTCGGGGTAGAAGGCCCCGATCATCCGCGCGATGGCTTTGAACTCGTTCTCGAAGTAGATGCCGAGGATCTTCGCGATGGTGCGGCTGCCTGAACCGGTAACCCGGATGCCCTCGATGCGGCGCTCGGAGACCGCCTCGTAGAACTCCTGGAGCAGGTCGAAGGTGGACTGGATGGGGCTGCCGGCGATGCGGCGGTAATCCGATAGGACGAGGGGCAGGCGGCGTCCGTCGGGGGCCTGCCAGTCGATGAGGCGGAACGCCGGCTTCTCGGCGCAGAGGGACGCCAGGATGGGACGGTCTTCCGGTTTCCCGAGGGCCGCCAATTTCAGGCTGATTGCTCCGATGTCCAAGCCGATGTTTACACTCATGAGGCCCGCTCCGGAAATGTTCCTCTGCCATCAAATCATACTACAAACCGCTTGATAACAAAGCATTTCAGACCCGAAATGCCTCTTTTGCGCATTGGGCGGACGCGTTCGGGGGGTGAACGGGGAAAAAGGCGGGCCGGGCGGGCAACCGCACGGCCGCAGGACAGTTGTCCTACGCCGCGAGCCAGACTTCCTGGAGGCACATGCCGTAACCGCTGCCAGGGGGATCGGACTGGTGGTTCGTGTGCCAGTTCTTGTTGCCGTTGGAGAAATTGGCGGCGTACATCAGCCACAGCGTGCGGCCGTCCGGGCTGATAAATTTCGACGGGATGTTGACGAAATAGGCCTGCTGGCCGAAATCCTTCATGTACGTGACGAGGCGCCAGGGACCGATGACGTAATCCGACTCGAGAACATAGGTATTGAACTTACTGATGGTGGTAACTCCGTCGGTCACGCACATGAGATATTTCTTCAGCGGCGCGTTGTAGGTCATCGTCACACAGCCGGCGTTGTTATTCCATTCGAAGATGGGGCGGATCATCGCGAAGTCTGCGCTCCAGAGGGGCTTACCGAAGCCGTCGTATCCCGCGAAGAACTCGTACTTCGAGCCGTCGTTCATCGCGTCGATCGAGGGCGTCACCCTCGCGAGGTAGATTTGGTCTCCAGTGATCCAACTCAGGTTTGCGGGACGGGACTTCGGGTCGGAGGGGACTGCTCCGTGACCGATGAGGTAGGCTTTGCCGTCGGGCGAGTGCTCCATGTTCTCCCCAAAGTCCACGAAGTGCGGCGCTCCCATCTTGACGGGCTGGCCTGGAGTGGTTGGCTCGCCAAACAAGGGAGCGGACGGCGTGCAAGGAGTGTCGATCCAGGTTTTGCCGAAGTCTTTCGAGTACCGGAAGCCGACGAAGGGTCCTAGGATGTCCCAGTTCAGTCCGGCGGAGGCGTCGCCGTCGGAGTCCATGAGGCAATACGTGCCGTAGTACCAGACGCCGTTGTGAACGAGACTGCCGCAGGGGTAGCGGCCACCGTAAGGGGTGGGATCGCCGGGGAACGTGGCGGCGCCGGTGACTTTGAGCTCGAGCGGCGAGTCGCCGACGATCGTCGCGTGGCCGGTGGCGGCCTTGCGCCCGTTGGATGAGCATTTGAGGTCACCGACCGAACCATCGGTCCAAGGCGAGTACAGGTTACCGTCGGAAGCCCAAGACGGATACCACGTATCGGCTTTCGTATATTCGGCGTGACGGCCCGTAAATCGGACTCCTCGGAGATTGCCCGAGCGTTCGGCTGGACAGCCCGGCGGTGGCGTGTCGTTCCACTCGCGAGGCTTCGCGGTTCCCTGCCCCGGAACTGCTGCGGCGCCGGCACACGTCAGGAGAAACTCTCGTCTGCGCATCACGAAGTCAGGATAGCAGGAGGTTCAGGCTGCCGCCTTGACTTGGCGCAGTAGCGGCGAAATAATCGACAACCGTCATGAATCGCCGCAACTTTCTTTTCCTCGGTTCCGTCGCCGCCGTCCCCGCCCTGCCGTTTCAGGCTGAGAAAAGCAGGCTGAAGATCACCAGCGTCCGGCTCGTGCAAACGCGGTCCAAGCGTCCCACGCCAGCCTACACACCGGCGCCCGGCTCATGGTCCACGCAGGGTG
>JAEHDI010001300.1 GCA_016880505.1 Bryobacterales bacterium
CTGCCGTTGTTGCCCGGAACATTCTTCACCAGCCAGTCGACGGTATCCCATGCATCGGTAGTCTCGTCAATGCCCTTGGGATCCGTAGGATCGTGAGGCGGCCGCTGCATGACGAACTTGCCCTCGGACTTGAACCGCCCTCTCAGGTTCTGGATCACGCGGATGTATTTCCTGCCGGACGGCATCGCTGACAGCGGGATAGCCTTCTCAAAGGCCTTCGCCGGAGGGACACCGTAGGGGGTCCTTTCGAGCAGAAATGGGAGTGCTTCCCCAGCATCTTTCGGCGTCAGGATGACGGTTTGGAGCCGGACGCCGTCCCGCGTGGGGACCATGACTTCCTGGAAGTTGAAAAATACCTCGTCCTGCCTGGCTTGGCCGCCCACGGCCGGATGAACCAGCGAGACGGCAAGGATGATGATCGCGGTAAGTCGCATGAGCCCTCCTTTGGTGCAAGTTCGAGCATAGTCCGGGACTTCAATACGGGACTCCGTAGTTCTGCTAAAGTATACGCTCCACCGCCATCCTAAGTTCGTGCGAGTTGCGTGCGCCTTCGTTGCCGGACGGTGTAGAGTGGGCTTATGCGATGGAGACGGGGCAATGTCAGTGAGGATATCGAGGATTTGCGGTCATCCGGTGGCGGCCGGAGGCCTCGTGTGGCGTTAGGACTGGGCGGCTTAGTCGTACTCGGCGTGCTCAGCCTGGTTTTCAAGACCGATCTGATCTCTCCGTTCATGTCCGTTGGCGAAGGAACGGCTCCGTCCGTACCCGATCCGCAGCGGGACGCACGGGAGCAGGAGTCGGTGGAATTTGTCAGCTTCGTGCTGGACGATGCGCAATCGGTTTGGGGCCAGCAGATGGGGAATTATCGAAAGGCGAAGCTGGTCCTGTTCCGGGATGGGGTACAGTCGGCGTGCGGGGCGGCGGAATCTTCGGCGGGTCCGTTTTACTGTCCGGCCGACGAGAAGGTGTATCTCGATCTGGGATTCTTCGATGAACTGCGCACGCGGTTCAGGGCGCCCGGGGAATTTGCGGCGGCATACGTGGTTGCCCATGAGATCGGCCACCACGTTCAGAACGTCTTGGGAATCGAGCGGCGGCTGAGGGCCTTGCAGCGTCAGGACCCTTCCTCGGCGAACGAATTGAGCGTGAAGATGGAATTGCAGGCCGACTGTCTAGCCGGGGTATGGGCGCATTCGACTGCGCAACGGCAACTGCTCGAATCGGGTGATCTCGAGAGCGGTCTGGGAGCGGCGGCGGCGGTGGGTGACGACAGGATACAGAAGGAGGCGATGGGACGGGTCCACCCGGAGAGCTTCACTCATGGGACATCCGCACAACGGATGCAGTGGTTCAGCCGCGGTTATGAGCGGGGCGACGCCGGCGCGTGCGAGACGTTCAACTGAGGGGTAGGGTGCTAAGAGAACTCACCAGGGCGCCGCTCCCTGACGTCTGCAGTGCGCTGTGGGTTTGATGGAAACTGGAAGGTTGCCGCCTCCGGCATCTTTCAAATCCGATGAGCAAATCTACAGATGACTTCCGGCGAGCCGGTCACGAAATCGTGGACTGGATCGCGGATTACCTCGATAACCCCAGGAAGTTCCCCGTTCTTCCCGACATGCAGCCTGGGGACCTGACCAAACGGCTGCCGTCTTCCGCGCCGGCCAAGGGTGAGTGCCTCGACGCAATTCTGTCCGACTTTCATAAACTGGTTGTCCCGGCCGTCACACACTGGAATCATCCCCGCTTCATGGCATACTTCCCGAGCTCGAGTTCACCGCCCGGAGTTCTGGGAGAGATGCTCTCGGCGGCGCTCAACACCAACGCTATCGTCTGGAAAAGCTCCCCCGCCAACACCGAGATGGAGGGCGTGACGCTGAGCTGGCTCCGGCAGTGGCTCGGTCTGCCGGAAGGGTTCTTCGGCATCATCTACGACACGGCCTCGGTTGCCGTCGTGCACGCCATCGCAGCCGCCAGGGAGATGGCCGACCCCGAGGTCCGCACGAAAGGCGGGACGCGGAGTCTTACGCTTTACGCCTCCGAGCACGCGCATTCCTCGATCGAAAAGGGAGCTATCGCGGTCGGCATCGGCCAGGAAAACGTGCGTAAGATCGGAACGGACTCCGAGTTCCGCATGAAGCCCGGTCTGCTCAGAGAGGCGATCGAAGCAGACCGCCAGGCGGGCAAGAAACCGTTCTGCGTGGTGGCCACCGTAGGGACCACCTCCGCGGGCAGCGTGGACCCGGTCATCCCGATCGCCGAAGTGGCCGAAGAGTACGGCTTGTGGCTCCACGTCGATGCGGCGTACGCCGGCCCGGCCGCGATCCTTCCAGAGCGACGGTGGATCCTGGAGGGCGCCGAAAGGGCCCACTCGCTGGTGACGAACCCGCATAAGTGGCTTCTGACCCCAAGCGACCTGAGCGCATTTTACACGCGCCGGCCGGAGATCCTGCGGCGCGCTTTCACTCTTGTGCCCGAGTACCTGCGCACAAGCCAGGATAGCGTGGCGACCAACCTGATGGATTACTCGCTAGCCATGGGCCGGCGCTTCCGCTCGCTCAAACTGTGGTTCGTCATGCGCTACTACGGATGGGAGGGAGTCGCCGGCATCCTGCGCCGCGACATTGCTTTTGGGGAGCGCATCGCCAAGGCCGTCGACGCCGACCCTCGCTTCGAGCGCGTCGCACCGGTGCACTTCTCGCTGGTCTGCTTCCGGTACAAAGGATCGGACGAGGAGAACCGGACGCTGCTCGACAGGGTCAACGCGACCGGGAAGGCGTTCCTATCCCACACCGTGCTTAACGGGCGGTATGTCATTCGCTTCGCGATCGGCAACTTCAACACGACTCAGCAAGACATCGACGAAATCTGGGACCTGATCTGCCAGAGCGCGCCGTAAGCGTTTATGGCAGTTCGTCAATGAATGCCTGGAAGTGATTCACCACAGAGAACACGGAGGGGACGCCTGACGCCGCCCGCTCAAGGTATTTGTGATCTTCGGCAGCGGGATGGGCCCGACGTCACTCGTGACTGCTTTAGTCCCGGGTTATCCCGATTCGCTCGCCGGGACCTTTATTACCTTCACGCCAGTCTCCGGCGGATCGACGATTACTGCAAAGATGATCTACACAATCTCCGGCCAGGTGGCCGGGTTGCTTCCGTCCTCGATTGGTACGGGAACTTACGCGGTCCGGGTGACCTATAACAGCCAGACGAACGCTCGTGAGAACGTC